>DASWOO010000228.1:0-9715 GCA_036404335.1 Kofleriaceae bacterium | reverse complement strand
GGTCGGCCTCGATGTCGGGCGCGCCGCCGAGCCGGGCGATCGCGGCGGTGGCGCGCGGGACCAGCGCGAGGCCGCGCGCGAATTCGGCCTTGTCGTAGCCGACGACGAACACCTGCGTGGTCCACGCCCGGGCGGCGACGGTGTCGACCCGGCCGACCTCGGCCGCCCACACCGCGGCGGCGAGCTGGTGCTCGGCGCGGTCGAGATCTCCGACCTCGTAGGCGAGCTGGCCCTCGAGCTGCGCGGCCTCGGCGGCGAACGGTTGGTAGCCCAGGGCGCGGGCCTCGGCGTTGACCGCGGCGGCGCGGACCAGGCCGGCGGGGAAGGCGCCGGTGTCGAAGGCGGCGCGGGCCTCGGCGAGCGCGGGCGCGAGCGCGGCGAGCCGCAGTCGGCCGGCCGGATCATCGGGCGGCGGCACGACCTGCTGGAGCGCGGCGACATCGGCGCAGCCGGCGAGCGCGGGCAGCTTGTCGACGGCGTCGATCGCGCCGGTGGCGATCGTGTCGTCGGCGTGGGCCAGCGTGGCGATCAGCGCGGCGGCGCCCTGGCGGCGGCGCTCGAGGCACGTCATGCGCAGCGCGAGCAGCGGCTCGGTCTGCTCGCCGCGGATCCGCGTGGCCCGGCAGGCGTCGGCGTGGGCGACGGCCCAGCGCGCGGCGTAGTCGTCGAGCGCGGCGGGCACGCGGGCGGCGGCCTCGGCGGCGTACGGCTTGCCGACGGCGTAGAGCGCGGCGCTGGTGACCGCGCGCTGGCCGGGGTTCCACGTCGCGGCGAACGCGGCGGTGCCGCCGGTGCAGCGCTCGTCGGGGCCGCGCAGCGCGAGCCCGATGATCGCGGTGGCGGCGAGGGCCGCGAGCCCGGCGGCGACCACCGGCCAGCGCCGCGGCCGGGGCGCGAGCTCGGCGAGCAGCTCGGTGAGCGAGGCGAAGCGGTCGGCGGGGTCGTCGGCCAGGCCGCGCTGGAGCGCGGCGCGGGCGCGGCGCGGCAGCTGGCCGCTCGCCAGCTCGTGCAGGCGGCGGGCGCGGCGGCTGGCGGTGGTAGCGTCGAGCGTCAGCTCCATCAGCGGCCGCTCGCCAGCGAGCGCGGTGTACAGCGCGACGCAGAACGCGAACTGATCGCTGCGTGCGTCGGCGTCGGCGCCGCGGTACAGCTCCGGCGCCATGTAGTAAGGCGTGCCGAGCAGGGTGCCGGGCTCGGTCAGATCGGGCAGCGGCGACGACACCGCCGCGGTCGGCGCCGCCGCGGCGGGGGAGCCGGACGGTGGCAGCGTCGCGGCGTCGGTGCGGGCGCTCGGCGAGGCCGCCGGTCGGTCGCGCATCACCACGGTGTCGTGCGTGCCGTCCGGTGCCGGCAGCTCGCCGCCCTCGGCCCAGCGCGACAGGTCGCTGCGCGCCAGCCCGAAATCGCCGACCCGCGGCCGGCCGTCGCGGCCGACCAGCACGTTCTCCGGCTTGAAGTCGCGGTGGACCAGGCCGGCGGCGTGCGCCGCGGCGAGGCCCAGGCCCGCGTCGCGATACGCCCCGACGATCTCGCGCGCCGGCTTGCGCCCGGCGATCCAGGGCAGCAGGGTCTCGCCGGGGACGTACTCCATCGCGATGAAGATCCGGTCGCCGAACGCGCCGACGTCGTGCACCGCGACGACGTTGGGGTGGACGAGCTGCGCCATCGCCCGGGCCTCGCGCCGCAGCCGCTGCTGCAGCTCGTGGTGCGACTCGCCGCGCAGCACCTTGACCGCGACCATGCGATCGAGCTCGGGGTCGTGGGCCGCGTAGACCACGCCCATGCCGCCGGCGCCGATCACCCGCGCGATCTCGTAGCGGCCGACCCGGGTGCCGGGCGCGAGCTCGTCGGACGCCGCCGCGACCGGCGCCCCGCTGCGCGCCAGCGACGACAGCACCTCGCGGCACGCGGCGCAGCGCGACGCGTGCTCCTCGACCCGGGCGATCAGCGCGGCGCCGCCCCGGTGCTCCATGAAGTCGACGATCGTGTCGTCGCCGAGGCAGCGGTCCGCCGCGCCTGGCCCCGGCTCGGTCATGTCGCCGGCCCCGGCTTGCCCAGCGCGCGGGGCAGGCTCAGGTCGAGCCCGGTGCCGATCATCCGCATCACGCTCGCCAGCTCGGTCTTGCTCAGCTGCAGGCGCTGGATCAGCTCGCGCTGCGTGCGATCGAGCAGCACGCCCCGCGCGGCGGCGAGCCAGCGCGCGATCGTCGCGCGGTGCACGCCGTGCAAGGCCGCGAGCTGATCGAGGTCGAGCCCGTCGAGCGTGTGCTGGCGGACCAGCAGGCGATCGCGGTCGTCCAGCGCGTCGATCGCGGCGTGGAACGCGCGCTTGAACTCGTCGCGATACAGCCGCTTGAGGTAGCCGACCTCCGGATCGTCGTCGCCGGCGATCAGCCGGGCGAGCAGGTCGTCGTCGGCCGAGACCTCGCGCCTCGCCCGCGGCAGCATGCGCGCGGCCTCGCGGGTCGCGACGACCCGGACCCACGCGGCCAGCGAGCCGCGCGCCGAGTAGCCCGCGATCCGCGGCGCGCCGCCGGCGGCCGGCGCGACCAGCAGGCGCTGGCGCACGACCTGGCCGAGGTCGGCGCGCTCGGCCGCCGCGACGCCGCTCGCGATCATCGCGCGATCGATCATCGGCCCGACCGACGCCTCGAACGCGGCGAGCGCGGCCGGGTCGCCGTCGGCGCAGCCGCACGCGAGGTACAGGTCGGTCACGTGCATCGCCGCCAGCGCCCCGGGCAGCGCCCGGGCCAGCGTTTCGGGCGGCGCCCCGGGGCTCGCATCACCCAGCCGCTCGGCGATCGCCGCCGCGAACCGCGCGCGCCCGACCGTGAAGCCGGGCCAGGCGGCCTCGGCCTCGGCCACGCGTGCAGCCAGCGCGGGCTCGAGGCCGTCGGAGCTCGACACGGTGCCATCATACTCGTGACGCGCGACGGTTTGCAGCCCTCGCGCGCGGGGACGACCGCGGCTTTACCGGCCGCGATCACCGAGCAGCGCTGCTCCCGCTCGCGCGAGCCATCGTCACCATCACCGAGCAAGACCGGGCGAGCCGCCAGCGGTCGCAAGAAATCGTGCAGGCCCCCGCAATCAGGTCGATCTCGTGCCTCACGTCACGGATCACAAATCAACACCGACCATCGGGTTCGATGGCCGAGCATCGACTGGCCATCGTGGTACACGAGGCCAATGAACATCATGATTCGTGCGCTCGCCCTCGTCGCGCCGCTCGTCGTCGGCACCGCGTCGATCTCTCACGCCGACACCACGACGGCCGACGTGACCTACGAGATCTACAACTTCTACAACCCGTCGCAGCCGCTCGATGACTCGTCGATGCGCGTCACGGCGCACAACAACACCACCGGCGTGAGCTACACCGCCGACCAGCGCGGCGGCAACGAATTCACGCTGCCGGTCGGCAACTACACGTTCAGCGGCCGCGGCCAGTGGTGCTATCTGCAGCCCAAGACCGTCAACATCACGGGCGACACCGACGTCCAGCTGCTCGCCGGCTGCGAGTAGCGCGCGGCGCTCAGTGGCCGGTCAGCTGGTGGTACGAGTCCGCCGCGAACCCGCCGACGAAGCCCAGGCCCCGGCCGACGCCCTCGCCGTACTTCGAGCCCGCCGCGTAGCCGCCGGCGAACCCGGCCGCCGCGGCCGTGCCGCCGCTCGCCGCCGCGCCGATCGCCGCGCCACCCAGGCCGCCGACCAGCGGGCCGAGGTTCTTGCCGGCCTCGGCGCCGGCCGGCGCCGCCTTGTTGCCCGCGGCGACGGCATGACCGAAGTCGAAGCCGCCCGCGACCAGGGCGAGCTCGTCGGCAGACAGGGAGGGGAGGGTGTTCTCGATCGTCGCGAGGCTGTTCATGACGAGCCCTGAGTGCAGCGCGTGTGCCGCGCCGAACTCCGCGAAATCTCGTGCGCCCCCCGGCCTCCCCTCGCGTAACGCGGTCGACACCTCGTCAACCGCGGGGCTCGCCCGGCCTTCGCGGCCGCGGGCACGTGGCTTGCCCTGGAGGCCCGACATGCAGGTTTGCTGGCTCGGATTGTGGGCTTTCACGGCAGCGTGTGCTGGATCTTTCGACGACGAGGCGGCATCCGCTGAAGCTGTCGAGGCGACCGACCTCGCCACGATCGGTGCCGATGTCGCGATCGACAGCGGGCCGATCCATGGCGCGGCCAGCGGCGACCTGGTCGTGTTCAAGGGCGTGCCGTATGCGCAGGCGGGGCGGTGGCAGGCGCCGGGCGCGCCGGCGAGGTGGACGCAGCGGCGGGACGCGACGGCGTTCGGGCCGGCGTGTCCGCAGGCCGGACATGCGGACCTGCCGCAGGCCGAGGCGTGCCTGACGGTCAATGTCTGGGCGCACGCGGGGCCGGCGGCGCACCGGCCGGTGATCGTGTTCATCCACGGCGGCGGCTATGTCGAGGGCAGCTCGCGCGACCCGACCTACGACGGCGCGGGCCTGGCGCGCGGCGCGGATGCGATCGTCGTGACCCTGAACTACCGGCTGGGCGTGCTGGGCTATCTGGCGCTGCCGCAGCTCGCCGCGGGCGATGGCGGGATTGGCAATTATGGCCTGCGCGATCAGCTCGCGGCGCTGGCGTGGGTCCAGCGCAACATCGCGGCGTTCGGCGGCGACCCGGCGCACGTGCTGGTCACCGGGGAGTCGGCGGGCGGCGCCTCGGTGTGCACCCTGGTCGGCTCGCCCAGGGCGCGCGGGCTGTTCTCGGCGGCGGCGATCCAGTCGGGGCCGTGCCGGATGGCGCTCGATCCCCTGCGGTCCACCGGGACGTTCCCGCCCGCCGAGGGCTTCGCGATCGTCGCGGTCGCGGCGCCGCTGGGCTGCACCAGCGGCGACGTCGCCGGCTGCCTGCGCGGCAAGTCGGTCGCGCAGATCCTGGCGCTGCCGCTGCGACCTACACCGACGCCGGCATCCCGGTCGGCGCCACCTTGCCGGTCATCGACGGCGTGGTGCTGACCGAGCGGCCGTTCGCGGCGCTGGCCCACGTCGCCGCGCCGATCCTCGTCGGCTCGAATCGCGAGGACGCCGGCGCGTTCACCTACACCGACGGCGACACCCCCGGCTCGTTCGCGCGCTATGTCCAGCGCATCGGCCAGGCCGCATCCCAGCCGCAGCTCGCCGCGCTGTATCCGGTCTCGACCATGGGCGAGCTCGGCGCGATCGTCGCGCTCTCGACCGACCTGGCGTTCGCGTGCAACGCCGCGCTGGTCGCCGCGTTCCACGCCGGCCCGACCTACGCCTACGAGCTCGACCGCGGCATCCCGAATGGCCCGCTCGCGTTCCTGCACGCCACCCATGGCTACGACGTCGTGCTGATGATGAGCACGTTCGCCGCGTGGGGGATCACGCCCGGCGCCGACGACCTGGCGGTCGCGGCGTCGATCCAGCGCTGGTGGGGCCAGGTCGCGCGCGGCGCGGCGCCCACCGGCTGGGCGGCCACGCCGGGCTACCTCCAGCTCGACGTGCGCTCGACGCCGGGCTCGGTGTGGCGCGGCGGCCGCTGCACCACGCTCGCGGCGCTCGGCCTGCTCGGCTCGTAGCGGCTCAGTGGCTGTCCGGTCCACGAGCCCTGGCTCCACTCGAGCCTGTCGGGCGAGCCGGCCGCATGACTCGATGACAGGGCCTTACCCGCCCTGCGCTACGACCGGAGGAACTCGAGCAGCGCCTTGTTGAGCTCGGTCGCGTGGGTCCAGTTGAGGCCGTGCGGGCCGTCCTTGACCACGTGCAGCCGGGCGTGGCGCACGAGCTGCGGCACGCGCTGGCCGGAGACCTCGAGCGGCACGATCGCGTCCTTGTCGCCGTGGACGACCAGGGTCGGGACCTGGACGTTGGCGAGGTCGGGGCGGAAGTCCTCGAGCCAGGCGTCGACGCAGCGGAGCATCGCGCTGTACGACGACGCGGCGGCGACGTTCCACGACGCGCGCAGAGCCTCGTCGGAGATGTCGGCGCCGCCGAGCAGCTTCTTGTTGTAGAAGTTGTGGAGGAACTGCTCGAGGAACGCGTAGCGATCCTTCTCGATCTCGTGCTTGATGCCCTCGAAGATCGCCGGATCGGCGCCGTCGGGGTTGTTGCCGTCCTTGCGCAGCGCCGGGGCGATCGAGCTGATGAACGCGATCTTGGCGACGCCCTTGCCGGCGAACTTGCCCATGTAGCGCGCGACCTCGCCGCCGCCCATCGAGAACCCGACGAGGGCCGCGTCGGTCAGGCCGAGCTTCTCGATGATCTTGGCGAGGTCGCCGGCGAACGTGTCGTAGTCGTAGCCGACGTCGGGCGCCGAGCTGCGGCCGAAGCCGCGCCGGTCATACGTGATCACGCGATAGCCGGCGGCGAGCAGCATCGCCGACTGCTTCTCCCACGAGCCGCCGCTCAGCGGCCAGCCATGGATGAGGACGACCGGCTTGCCGGAGCCGCGGTCCTCATAATAGAGCTGGATGTCCGCGCTGTTTTCCTTACCTACCGTGATGTACGCCATGCGCCCGGCGGATGCACGAACGGTTCCACGGCCGGCGCGACCGTCGTCGTCTGAGGCGAAGCGCCAGGCCGCGCGCTCACGCCCGACGAGCGCCGTCGCTCATCGCGCCAGGTCGAGCTGACGGCGAACCACGTCGACGATCTCGGCGATCGGCTGCGCTGCGTCGACGGTGAGCAGCTCCGGCGAGCGCTCGAGGATGGCGAGCTGGCTCGCGACCAGCGAGGCCGGCATGAAGTGGCCACGCCGGGAGCCGACCCGGCGCGACAGCGTGGGCTCGTCGGCGTCGAGCAGGACGAAGCGCGCGGCGGGAGCGGCGGCGCGCAGCGTGTCGCGATAGGCGCGGCGCAGCGCCGAGCAGGCGGCGACGACGCCGCGCGCGGTGGTCGCGAGCTCGGCGATGCGCTGGCCGACGCGGGCGAGCCAGGGCGCGCGATCGGCGTCGTCGAGCGGGGTGCCCGACGCCATCTTCGCGCGCGCGGCGGGGTCGTGGAGGTCGTCGGCGTCGAGGAACGGCCAGGCGAGCTCGCCGGCGAGCGCCCGGCCGACCGCGGTCTTGCCGCAGCCGGACGGACCGATCAGGACGATGATCATGGCGACCAGCGTAGCCGGTCACGAGCCGAGCGGACAGGCGACGTCCGCGCGCCGGACATCGACGTCGTCGTGGATGGTCAGCGGCGCGGCCGGGCGGGGCCGAGGTCGCCGTCGAGGGCGAACCGGCGCTGGAGCTCGAGCTCAGATGGCGCGCGCATGGCCGGCGCCGAGCGCCTCGCGGAGGGCGGCCTTGCCCAGGCGCAGGCGGCTCCGCACCGTCTCGATCGGCGTGGCGGCGGCCTCGGCGATCTCGGGCACCGTCAGCTCGAGCGCGAAGTGCAGCACCAGCGCCTCGCGCTGCTCGCCGGGCAGCCGATCCAGCGCCTCGGCGAGCTCGCGGCGCAGCGCGTAGCCCTCGCCGAAGCTGGCGTAGCCGGCCGCGCCGTCGCCGCTGACCGGCTCGGCGCCCGGCTGGGTCTCGGCGCGCAGCCGCCGGATGTTGGTGAACGTCGTGCGCGCGACCACGCGGTCGACCCAGGCCTCGAACCGGCCCTCGCCGCGGTACGAGCCCAGCCCGTGCAGCACGGCGATCAGCGCGTCCTGCGCGATGTCGTCGACCCGCGCGTCGCCGCGCAGCAGGTAGCGCACCAGGTTGCGCACGCGCGGCAGCAAGCTCCGGCACAGCGCCTCGGCCGCCGCGCGATCGCCCGCCGCCGCCGCCGCGACGGTCGGATCGCCGCCGATCGAGCGCGTCATCGGCGGCGAAGCTCGCACATCGCGGCGATGCGGTCACCGCGCGCCGCGAAACATCACGCAGCTCAGTGCAGGCCGTCGGTCAGGAACCGGCGCAAGAATCCGTGAGCGCCGACACCGCCCAGCGAGTTGCAGGTCGGCGACGCCGAGCCGACCGGGCAATCGGTGTCGCGGTCGTACGACCAGTAGTGCACGCCGGCCAGCGCCTTGCTGATCGCGAAGCTGGTCAGCGCGTCGGTGTTGCCCAGCGTGAAGTGCTCGCTCTGCACGTCGTTGCCGCCGATCATCGGCGTGAGCTCGATGTTGGCGTACGGCACGCCGAACTTGTCGTGCAGGTTGTACGCGGCCTGGATCGCCGACTGGCCCATATCGCAGATACCGCCGCTGACCACGCACACGCCGGCGCCGGGCGCGCCGTAGTCCATCGTCATCAGGTTGACCGTGACGTAGCCCGGCCACGACGCCGCGCCGCCGTTGAATCCGAGGATGTCGCGCACCGCCTGCAGCGTCCAGTCGCCGTAGACATTGAGGCTGTCGGCGACGCCCGCGCCAAGCGACTGCGCGGTCGACGCGCCGTTGTTGTTGGCGAGCGTGGCGATCGTCAGGCTGAACCGCAGCCCCGGATACGTGGTGTGCGCGGCCTTGATCCGGCGGACCAGATCGTTGATCACCGCCTGCGACTGGCCGGCGTCGATGTCGAAGTCGACGCCGATCAGGTTGGCCGAGGCCCAGCGGTTGACGAAGGTGTTGAACCCCGCGTCCGAGCCGCAGGTGAACGAGCCCGCCGCGCCGCCGGTGGCGAGCAGGTACTTGACGCCCGCGCCGGTCAGCTTGCCGACGTTGGCGCTGGCCATCGCCGCGCCCGGCACGCCGCCCCAGTTCTCGCTGCCGCACTCGCAGGTGGCGAACGCCAGGGTCGCGGACTTGCCGCCGCTGCCGGCGAGATCGGCCGCGAAGTCGACGGCCGAGCCCGACACCTTCGTGGTGATCACGTTGGTGTTCCAGTTCATGTTGATGCTGGTGTCCTTGTACGGACCGAAGATCAGGCCGGGAGGCGCGGTGCCGGTGCCGCCGCCGCCCGAGCCACTGCCGGAGCCGCTACCGCTGCCGGAGCCGCTACCGCTGCCCGAGCCGCTGCCGCTGCCCGAGCCGCCGCCGGGGCAGGTGGTGCCGCCGGGCTCGCAGCCGGTGCCCCAGCTGGTCACCGCACAGTGATAGCCCTGGCCGCCGTTGGTCGTCGTCCAGCCGCACTGCTCGCCGACCTTACCGTCGCACGCGTTGGCGTTGTCGCCCAGGTAGACCCAGGCGTTGGCGTCGCACGTGCCGCCCGCGCTGCCGCTGCCGCTGCCTGAGCCGCCGCCGCTGCCCGAGCCACCACCGCCGCCACCCGTGCCGGTGCAGTCCGTCGCGGTCCACAGCGCGGGCACCGCGGTCGGCGTCCAGTCGGCCTGGCTGGTGTGGGCCTGCAGACACTGATACACGGCGCCGCCGTAGGTCACGAGGGTGCCGGCGGCGTACGCCTTGGGCGAGGTCCACGCGG
This sequence comes from Kofleriaceae bacterium, assembly GCA_036404335.1. GTDB lineage: Bacteria > Myxococcota_A > Polyangia > Haliangiales > Haliangiaceae > JABFXX01. Next base: position 399 of record DASWOO010000228.1, on the reverse strand, counting down.
TCGCGGCGCTGCACTGCGCGGCCGTGAGGTCGGACTCGTGGAAGCTGTCATTCGAGGTGGCGCAAGCCGGGGCGAGCAGGGCAGCCGCGAGGGCGAGCCAGCGAACATGATGGGTCATCGAACACTCTCCAGTTGGTTTCCCGGACAGAGCGCGGCCAGCGCGATTTCGGGTCACGCGATCTGGGATTTTTCTCGTCGCGTGATGCCTCGCACGATTACCGCGCATCACGGGCAGTGTGCGCGCGCGCCACTGTTCGCCGATCTCCACGCGATCGTCACGCGGGGTTCTCCGTCGCGAAGCGCCCTCGCGACATCTGGAGTACGTAGGATGCGCCTCACAACAGGAGGACAGTGATGCGTAAAAGCTCATGGGGTGTGTTTGTTTGTCTCGCGATGACC
>DASWOO010000227.1:0-7037 GCA_036404335.1 Kofleriaceae bacterium | reverse complement strand
GATCTGCGACGACGCGGTCGGCACCGCGAGCACGTAGGCCTGGGTCGGGCCCTGGACCACGTGGATGTCGCGGTTCATCGTGTTCGTCGGCACCGGGCACGCGCTGTTGAACAGCGCCGAGTTGGCGATGTCGACGGCGTGGCTCGCCTTCATCGTGCACGTCAGCGGATCCATCGCCGGCGTCCAGGTCGGATCCGCCGGGATGTAGCTCATCACCTTGGCCGCGGGGATGTCGACCGGGTTGTAGATCGCGTTGATGTTGGTGCACGACGGGCTGGTGAAGTAGACCAGCCGGATCGGGTTCGGCGTGTTGTCGGGCTTCTTGTTGAAGCGCAGCTGCTGGCCGAGGCGCTTCAGCAGATTTTGCTGGGTGTCGCCGACCTGCATGTAGACGCTCGGCGCGTCGGTGTAGTCTTCGCACAGCGGCGGGTCCGCGGCGGCGGCCACCCCGGGTGCGGCGGGGATCGCGACGGCAAGCGCGATCAAGAACGATAGTCTCTTCATGGATCCTCCGGAGGCTGAGTTAGGCAGTTGTCGGATCGTAGGGGCAGCTCAGGGCGTGACGTCGATGTCGGTGCTCGAGAACAGGCCGTGGTAGCTGGCGGAGATCGTGGCGGACCCGGCGACCAGGCCGGTGAGCTGGCTGCCGGTGGCGGTGGCGGCGGTCAGCGGGTTGACGGTCCAGGCCACGTCGTTGGTGACCTCGAGGAACGAGCCGTCCTGCAGGTGGGCCACGACGTGGACCGGCACGGTCTTGCCGACGGGGACCTGGGGGTTGATCGGCGAGATCAGGATCGACGTCGGCGCCGCGGCCTTCACGGTGACCACGATCTGCGCGGTCAGCGTGCCGCCGGTGTACGGCCGCTCGCCGCTGGTCGCGGTCACCGTGGTGACGCCCGAGCCGACCGCGGTGATCGTCGCGGCGTTGCCATCGCCGTCGACGACCGCGAGCTTGTTATTGCCGGTCTGCCACGTGATGTCGCCGCCGGTGAACGCGCCGCCGTCCTTCTTGAACATCGCCGAGACCGTCGAGGTCTGGCCGATCTCGAGCGACACCGTCGCCGGGTCCGTGACCAGGGTGTCGGGGTCGGGCGACTCGTCGTTATCGCCACACCCGCAGATCGCGATCGCCGCGGCGATCGCGGCGGTCCATACGCTGGCTCGCATCATCGAGCGCCATCCTACGTACGGGGCTCGCATCGGGTGGGCGCAGGTGTTACATGGCTGTCACAGCTGGCGCTTCCTCACCATGGGTGCGCGACGGAGCACGCCGAGCTAGCCCGGATCAGCGACGTTCGCGGGTCAGCAGCGTCAGCGCGGCGGCGGCGGCGACCCGGACCCGGCCGCTGGCATCGGCGAGCGCGGCGACCAGGCCGGGCGTGATCCGCCGGGCGGCGGCGTGGCCGTCGGCGGCGGCGAGGCGCTCGCTCGGCGAGGGCAGCGATCGGATCGCCTGGTCGAGCGCGGCGACGCCCTCCGCGGCGGCCTGCGCGGCGGCGCCTTGCGCGGCGGCGCCCTGCGCGGCGGCGCCCTGCTCGGCGGCCGCGGTCGCCGCCTCGACCCCGAGCGCGGCGTCGTCGGCGTGCATCAGCTGGGCGTAGACTCGGGCGGCGGCCTGATCGTCACCGGCGAGGCCGTCGTGGGCGAGGGCGCGGGCGGCGGCGAGCCGGACCCGCGACACCTGATCGTCAAGCAGCCGGTGGGCGAGCGCGGCGCCGGCCGGCTTGCCCAGCGCGCGGATCGCCAGGTTGGCGGCGCCGGCGCGGACCTCCCACGGCGCGGCGCTCGCGGCGCGCTGGAGCGCGGGCGCCGCGCGATCGCCGCCGCCCAGCGCGATCTCCGCCTCGGTCGCGACCAGCGGATCCGGATCATCGAGCAGGTGGCCGAGCGCGGCCTGGTCGTGCGCGGCGGCGAACAGCGCGACGCCGGCGAGCCGGACCGGCAGGGCGGGGTCTGCGATCGCGACGCCGGCGAGCTCGCGCAGGTTCCCCACGCCGATCCGGGCCAGCGCCGCGCCGGCCGCCGCGCGCACGCCGTCGTCCTGGTCGTGCAGCCGCTGGATCAGGCTCGCGACCGCGTCCTTGTCGCGCAGCTGGCCGAGCCAGCGGATCGCGGTCTGCCGGACCCGCGGATCCGGATCGCGCGCGGCGCGCTCGAGATCGCCGAGCGCGGGCGCGCCGACCTTCTTGCCCAGGCCGTCGTAGATGATCCGGCGCGCCTCGGCGTCCTCCGACTGCTCGAGCTCGCCCGCGCTGACCACCGCGCGTGGGTCGCTGTGCAGCACCGCGATCGCGGCGGCCGCGACCACGCGATCGTCGTCGTCCTTCAGCCGCTGCGCGACCGCGTCGGCCAGCGGCTCGAGCTCGGCCGCGACCACCGCGTCGATCGCCGCGAGCTTGAGCTTGACCGCCGGCGCCTCGAGCGCCTGGCCCAGCGTCGCGATCGCCAGCTCGCGCAGCAGCGCGCGATCGTCGTCGCCCTGCCGCTGCTGGCGATAGCCGGCGTACGCCGTCGCCACGCCCGCCGCGTCGCCGAGCGCGAGCGCCGCGCGCACCCGCATCCGCCACAGGCCATCATCGCCGGGGTGCGCGGCCAGGCCTTGATCGGCGGCGCGCGCCGCGCCCTGGAAGTCGCCGCGCTCGTACAGCGCGAGCGAGGGCCGCGCCGCCCCGCCGCACGCGGCCCCGCACGCGATCACAGACAGCAGGCCACCGATCATCGTCCGACGCATGAAGCTCCTCGAGTGCACCCCCGGTTTGTGGCACGAGTCGGCGTCCGGGTTACATGATACAACCGCGCGAAACATGGCGATCCGCGGCTACCTGTTCGATCTCGACGGCACCCTCGTCGATTCCGAGCGCGAGACGGCGGAGGCGATGGCCCGGGCGCTGTGGCGCGGCCAGGGCATCGCGCTCGAGCAATATGATCGCGATTACATCGTGGGGCGATCGTGGGTCGCGATCTACGACAGCCTGGTCGGGCGCTATCCGCAGCTCACCTGGAACCGGGCCGAGACCATCGCGCAGACCGCGATGCTGCGCGACGAAGTGTTCGCCGAGCTCGGCATCACCGTCCTGCCGGGCGCCCGGTCGGTCCTGGGCTGGACCGCCGAATTTGCCCGCGCGCTGGTCACCGGCAGCTCGCGGGTCGAGGTCGCGCAGGTCCTGCCGCTGATCGGCGCCGAGGCCGTGTTTCCGGTGATCGTCGCGGCCGAGGACGTCTCGCGCAGCAAGCCCGCGCCCGACGGTTACCTGGCGGCGATCGCCGAGCTCGGGCTCCGGCCCGCCGAATGCCTGGTGATCGAGGACTCGATGGCCGGTATCGCAGCTGGCCGATCGGCCGGGTGCCTGGTCGTGGCGTGCCGGGCCGGCAACTTCGCCGGCTGGGATCAGTCCGCCGCGCACCGCGTGATCGATACGCTCGACGAGCTGACGCCCGCGCTGGTCGCGGAGCTGGCGGCGCACTATGGTCCGGACATGGGTGCGCCGTGAAGCTGCCAGCGGAAGTCACGATCTACGAGGTCGGCCCGCGCGATGGCCTGCAGAACGAGGCGCGCCAGGTGCCGACGGCGGACAAGATCCGGTTCATCGACGCGCTGGTCGCCGCGGGGATCCGCGACATCGAGATCACCAGCTTCGTGTCGCCCAAGTGGATCCCGCAGCTCGCCGATTCGGTCGAGGTCTCGCGCGGCGTGCGCCGGCCGGCGGGCGTCCGGATGAGCGCGCTGGTCCCCAACCGCCGCGGGCTCGACACCGCGCTCGCCGCGGGCATGCGCGAGATCGCCGTGTTCATGAGCGCGTCGGAGACGCACAACAAGAAGAACGTCAACCGGACGATCGCCGAGACCCTCACGGCGTTCGAAGAGGTCGTGCCGCACGCGCGCGCCGCCGGCCTCCAGGTCCGCGCCTATCTGTCGACCTGCTTCGGCTGCCCGTACGAGGGCGACGTCGACCCCGAGGCCGTGGTCACGCTGACCGGCCAGCTACGCGAGCTCGGGGTCTACCAGGTGTCGATCAGCGACACGATCGGCGTCGCCAACCCGATGCAGGTCGAGGACGTGCTGGGCCGCGTGCTCGCCAAGCACCCGATCGAGTCGCTCGCGGTCCACTTCCACGACACCCAGGGCACCGCGCTCGCCAACTGCGTCGCGGCGATGACGCAGGGCATCACCACGATCGATTCGTCGGCGGGCGGGCTCGGCGGCTGCCCGTACGCGCCGGGCGCGTCGGGCAACCTGGCGACCGAGGATCTCGTCGCGATGCTGCACGGCATGGGGATCAAGACCGGCATCGATCTCGACAAGCTGACCGAGGCGTCGCGCAGCGCGGCCACGTTCATCGGCCACGAGCTGCCGTCGAAGTACCTCAAGGCGCACATCGGCAAGCAGGCCCGGGCGCGCCGCCAGGCCGAGCGCTCCGGCGACGCCTGATCGCCGCGCGGCCCGGCGCTACGCGGTCGTGGGCGGCACCGCCTGGACCTGCGCGATCGCCGATCGCAGCGCGTCGAGGCTGGGGCTGCGAAGCAGATATGCCGTGTTGCCCATCGTGATCGCGAACGCGTCGGGCACGCGCTCGGTCGAGAACAGCGTCTCGCCGAGCGCGGCGATCAGCGCCTGGTCCGAGTACAGGTAGCGCCGATCATCCCGGCGCCCGGCATGCGCCGTGTGGTAGGCGCGTTCGTAGGTCCAGCCGCTCAGGTCCGCGCCGGTCACGACGGCGGCCCACAGATCGTAGACGTCGAGCTCGCCGGAGGCGTTCATCATGTCGGTCGTGAACCCGCCCGGCGGCCGGATGTTCATCTCGAGCGCGACGTATCCGGTCGAGGTCGCGAACAGCTCGAGGTGGAAGAAGCGCGCACGGACGTCGAACGCGGCGACCGCGCGACGTCCGATGGCCTCGAGCGCGGGTGGCACGTCGCGGAGGGAGTAGTAGTACCCGTCGAGCCCGCCGCGTCGCACCTGCATGATGCCGGTGTCGTACGCGTGCGACGTGCAGTACACGATCCGTCCGTCGTGGTCCACGAGGCCGTCGAACGTGACGATGTCGCCGGTGATGAACGGCTGCACGATGTGCCCGGGGCGGGGCGTGGCGAGGGCGACCGCGAGCTCGGCGTCATCCGCCACGGGGAACGTGTCCTGCGCGCCCGAGCCGACGTCGGGCTTGAACACGAGCGGGAACCCGTGCGCGCGCGCGAAGTCCCGCACGGCCGGAGCCGACGCGGCCAGGATCCCGGGCGGATGCGCGATGTGCGCGGCCGCGAAGGTCTCGGCCATCGCGCGCTTGCTGCGGAGCGCGTCGAGCTCGGCGACGCCCGCGCCGGGGACGCCGAAGTCGTCGCGGAGCCGGCCTTCGAACGCGAGCCAGTGCTCCGAGTTCGAGTCGAGCTGATCGATCCGGCCGTACTGGACGACCAGCGCCTCGACGGCGCGCCGCAGCACGTCGTAGCTCCCCATCTCGGGCTCGAACACGTACGCGGTGAGCGCGCTCGCGAGCTCGGGCCGGAGCTGATCGGTCGGGACGTCGCCGATCGCGAGCACGGTCGCGCCCCGCGCGCGCAGGGCGACGCAGAACCGGTACGCGTTGGGTGGGAACCCGGGAGACAGGAACAGGGCGTTCATGGGAGACGGCGTGAATGAATGATAGCCCGATGCGGCTGCCAGAACCGCCGAATCGGCCAGCCACCGGCGTGATAGCTTGGCCCGCATGGCCGAGATCCTCGTCGAGACCCGGGGCAACATTGTTTGGGTGACGCTGAACCGCCCGGAGGTTCGCAACGCGCTGTCGCTCGCGGTCAACGAGGAGCTGCTCGAGATCGCGACCAGCTTCGAGTACCGCCCCGAGGTCCACGCGGTGGTGATCACCGGCGCGGGCGACAAGGCGTTCTGCGCCGGCGCGGATCTCAAGGAGCGGCGCGGGGTGTCGGCGTCGGAGGCCTCGCCGTACATCAACGCGATCTCGTCGGCGATCAACCGCTGGGGCGAGATCCGGAAGCCCACGATCTGCGCGATGAACGGATCGGCGTACGGCGGCGGGCTCGAGCTCGCGCTCGCCTGCGACTTCCGGCTCCTCGTCGAGGGCGCCGAGCTCGGGCTGACCGAGGTCCGGCTCGGCATCATGCCGGGCGCGGGCGGCACCCAGCGGCTGCCGCGGCTGATCGGCGAGGCCCGGGCCAAGGAGATGATCCTGCTCGGCCGCCGGGTGTCGGCGCGGCGCGCGCTCGAGATCGGCCTGGTCCACCAGGTCGTGGCCACGGGCGGCCTGCCCGCGGCGATCGACGCGATGCTCGCCGAGCTGGCGGGCTGTGCGCCGGTGTCGGTGCGCGAGGCCAAGGCCGCCGTCGAGCGCGGCTACGGCAAGCCGCTGCACGACGGGCTCGACATCGAGCGCGAGTGCTACGACGTGACCCTGTTCAGCGAGGATCGCGACGAGGGGCTCGCGGCGTTCGCGGCCGGCCGCGCGCCGAGCTACCAGGGCCGTTAGGCGCGCCGATCCACGACAGGTCGGGGACCCGGGTCCGGCGACCTGGGGGTGTGGGCTCCGTCTCATCTGCGAGATTCGCCGGGACGCCCGGCCCTGGCCGGCGAGGTTGCGAACACATCGTGGTTGCGCTGACTGGCCTGGGCGATGCACGCTGTGAGCAGCGATGTCGGCCCTTCAATCCCTCTTGCGTCGGTGGGGTTTTGTAAAGCTCGACACCTACGGGCTGGCGCTGACCCCGGAGGGCCGGGTCCTGTCGACGCGGCCCGGCGTGCTCGATGACGGCGCCGGTGGTCGCATCGTCGGCTGGGCCGACGGCGATCTCGCGATGGCCGAGCTCAAGGAATGGGCGCCGACGCGCCCCGCGCAGAAGCAGCTCGCGCTGCCCGAGCGGTCGGCGCCCGCGCCCGTCATGATCGCCGCGGAGCCGCAGGCGCAGGCGCAGCCGCTGCCACAGGCGCGCGTCGTGATCCCGCCGAAGGTGCCGACCGCGCCCGGGCCCGTGGTCGCGCCCGCCCCGGCGTACGCACAGGTGATCTCCGAATCGGCGATCATGATGGC
>DASWOO010000226.1:0-3196 GCA_036404335.1 Kofleriaceae bacterium | reverse complement strand
AAGGACGTCGGCGACCGGGTGCTGCAGCTGGCGCGGACGCTGCGCATCGAGCCGCTGCTCGATCGCCTGCCGGGCGAGCTGTCGGGCGGCCAGCAGCAGCGCGTGGCGATCGCCCGGGCGCTGGCCAAGGGCGCCGAGCTGGTGCTGCTCGACGAGCCGCTGGTCAACCTCGACTACAAGCTGCGCGAGGATCTGCGCGACGAGCTGCGCGCGCTGTTCGGCAGCGTGGCGGCGGCGGGCGGCCGGCCGGTCACCGTGGTCTATGCCAGCACCGATCCGGGCGAGGCGCTGGCGCTCGGCGGCTCGACGATCCTGATCGACAAGGGCCGGGTCCTGCAGCACGCCGCCACGCTCGAGGTCTATCACCGGCCGGCGACGGTGAGCGCCGCCCGCGTGTTCAGCGACCCGCCGATGAACCTGATCGACGGCGCGGTCGCCGGCGGGGCGATCGAGCTCGCCGGCGTCCGCGTCCCGCTCGCGGCCGGCGGGCACCTCGCCACGCTCGCCGACGGCGCCTATGCGTTCGGCATCCGCGCCAGCGACTGCCGGCTCGCGCCCGCCGGCGACGCTCCCGCGGCCACCGCCGAGCTCGCGATCGCCGCGCGGGTCGAGCTGTCGGAGATCAGCGGCTCGGAGACCTTCGTCTACCTGCGCGGCGAGCGCGAGCCGGTCCAGCTGGTCGTCCAGCAGGCCGGCGTCTATCACCACCAGCTCGACGACGCGCGCACCTGCTACCTCGACCCCGGCCGGCTGCTCGCGTTCGGCGGCGACGGCGCGCTGGTCGCCTCGTATCATGCATCCCAGGCGTCGCACGCACCGCAGGCGCCGCAGGTGACCGATGGCTGAGATCAACCTGCGCTCGATCGCCCACAGCTACGACGGCGGCAAGAGCTGGGCGCTGCACGAGCTCGACCTGCGCTGGCGCGACGGCGGCGCCTACGCGCTGCTCGGCCCGAGCGGCTGCGGCAAGACGACCCTGCTCGGCATCATCTCGGGGCTGATCCAGCCGACCCGCGGCGCGATCGAGTACGCCGGCGTCGACGTCACCCGGCGATCGAGCCGCGATCGCAACATCGCCCAGGTGTTCCAGTTCCCCGTCGTCTACGACACGATGACCGTGCGCGATAACCTCGCGTTCCCGCTGCGCAACCGCGGGCTGCCGGCGGCCGAGATCACCCGGCGGGTCGAGCGGATCGCCGACGCGCTCGAGCTGACCGACGTGCTGGCGCAGCGCGCGACCCGGCTGACCGCCGATCAGAAGCAGATCCTGTCGCTCGGCCGCGGCCTGGTCCGCGAGGACGTCGCCGCGATCCTGTTCGACGAGCCGCTCACCGTGATCGACCCGCACCGCAAGTGGCGGCTGCGCCGCAAGCTCAAGGAGATCCACAAGCAGTTCCGCCACACGCTGATCTACGTCACCCACGACCAGACCGAGGCGCTCACGTTCGCCGACGAGGTCGTGGTCATGCAGACCGGCGAGGTCCTGCAGCGCGGCACGCCCGAGCAGCTGTTCCGCCGGCCCGAGCACACCTACGTCGGCTACTTCATCGGCTCGCCGGGCATGAACGTCCTGCCGTGCACGCTGGCCGATGGCGGCACGCAGGTCCGGATCGGCGCGCACGCGATCGCGCTCGGCGCCGCGGTCGAGCCAGCCGCCGGCGCGCTCGAGCTCGGGATCCGGCCCGAGCACCTGATGATCGTTGCGCGCGGTCCCGACGCGCACCAGGCGCCCAGCCTGCCCGCGACCGTCACCGCGATCGAGGATCACGGCCGGTTCCACATCGTCACCGCGCGGTTCGCCGACCACAAGCTCAAGCTCCGCGTCGCCCGGGGCAGCGAGCCGCCGCCGGCCGTCGGCGAGCACGTCGCGCTCGGCGTGCCGGCCGCGCAGCTCTGCCTGTACCGCGATCACAAGATCATCGCGCCCGCCGAGCCAGGAGCCCCCGCGGCATGATCGACAAGACCCACAGCAACCGCGCCTGGCTGCTCGTGCTGCCGATGACGATCCTCGTCGCGTTCAGCGCGATCGTGCCGCTGATGACGGTCGTCAACTACTCGCTGCAGGACATCCTGGGGCCGACGACCAAGGTCTACGTCGGCTTCGAGTGGTTCCGCAAGGTGCTGCGCGACCCCGACCTCCACGCCGCGTTCCTGCGCCAGCTGCTGTTCTCGTTCTCGGTGCTGGCGATCGAGCTGCCGCTCGGCCTGGGCATCAGCCTGGCGATGCCGCGCAAGGGCTGGCGGGTCTCGGCGACGTTGATCGTCCTGGCCCTGCCGCTCCTGATCCCGTGGAACGTGGTCGGGACGATCTGGCAGATCTTCGGCCGCGGCGACATCGGCATGGGCGGCGCGGCGCTCAACGCGCTCGGCCTGCACTACAACTACACCGCCGACCGGATCGACGCGTGGCTGACCGTCTTGGTTATGGACATCTGGCACTGGACGCCGCTGGTCGCGCTGCTGTGCTACTCGGGGCTGCGCGCGATCCCGAATGCCTATTACCAGGCGGCGGCGATCGACGGCGCGTCGGGCTGGGCGGTGTTTCGCTATATCCAGCTGCCCAAGCTGAAGAACGTGCTGGTGATCGCCGTGCTGCTGCGGTTCATGGACAGCTTCATGATCTACACCGAGCCGTTCGTCGTCACCGGCGGCGGCCCCGGCAACAGCACGACGTTCCTCAGCCAGTTCTTGACCCGGCTCGCCGTCGGTCAGTTCGACCTGGGGCCCGCCGCGGCGTTCTCGCTGATCTACTTCGTCTTCATCCTGTTCTTCTGTTACGTGTTCTATACCGTGATGAACCGCGTCGGAGGGTAATTTGCAATCAAGACTCCTGTTCTCGATTCCCGCGCTCGCGGCGGCGACGGCGCTCCTCGCCACCGCCGGCGCCTGCGACAAGAAGAAGAAGGCCGGCACCGAGGGCAGCGCCGGCAGCGCCCAGGCCGGCAGCGCCGCCGCGCCGGTCGATCGCAGCGCCGCGCTCGACAAGGCGATGAAGGAGCTGACGCCGTCGACCCTCGATCACGACAAGCAGCTCGCCGAGCTCAAGTGGTTCCAGGACGCGGCCAAGCCGTTCGCCGGCATGGAGATCAAGGTTGTGTCCGAGACCCTGGACGTCCACTCGTACGAGTCCAAGGTGCTGGCGCCGCTGTTCAGCGAGCTGACCGGCATCAAGGTCACGCACGACACGATCCAGGAG
>DASWOO010000225.1:0-7012 GCA_036404335.1 Kofleriaceae bacterium | reverse complement strand
TCGCGGTTGCGGCCGACCACCGGCGCCTGGAAGTACGACGCGTCGGGGTACGACGCGAGCAGCGCGTCGCGCAGCTCGGCCGCGGTCGCGAACGCCGGCTCGACGTTGACCGCCCACTTGAACCGGATCTTGGCGTTGGCGACGTCGACGTAGCGCTTGGCCGCCTCGGCGGTGACCTGCTGCGCCTGCGCGACGGTCGCCGTCCCGGGCTTGGCCGCAGGCTTGGCCTTACCGCCACCGCCACCGCCACCGCCACCGGGCCCCGCCGCCGGGTGCCCGCCGCACTCCCAGTCCTGCTGCTCGAGGTCCTCGACGTCCTTGGCGCTCGAGAAGTTCACCGCGTTCCACGCGCAGCGGCAGAAGTACGCCCGCGACGTGGCGTGGACGTCGCCGCCCTCGAGCTGGGGCGACTGCTCGGGGTGCGGCGAGTCGTACAGCTGCTTGATGTTGTCGGGCGGGAAGATGCTCGGCACCGAGCGGTGATCGGCGTGCTTGACCGCCGCGCCGCATCGCCGGCACACGAGGTGGTTGCAGCCGAAGATCGGCGGCCCGCCGTACGCCGCGCTCGGGTCCGACGGGATCGGAAACTCGAGCGAGACCAGCCAGGCCTTGGTGCATCGCTGTGTAGACTGCGCGGGCAATTCAGGCTCCGGTCGGCGGGGTCGACGGCTTGGCCGTGTTCTCGTGGAACGCGTCGGGGTGCTTGGCCTTCAGCTCGTTGAGCAGGTCGGCGCCGATCAGCGGCTCGAGGCCGTGATAGGTGTCGGGGTCGACCCCGAGCCCGGCCGCCGCGAGCACGACCGCCATCTCGTGATACGAGTGGTTGCCGCCGCCGCCGACGTACGCGAGCACGGCGACGGCGTACTTCTGCAGCTCCGGGCCGGCCAGGCCCATCGTCATCGCGACGTTGATCAGCTCGGCGGTGCTGCCCGACACGCCCGCGGCCAGCGGCATGTTGATCTTGAGCCGGGCGCGCTGACAGAAGTCGCGGGCCTCGTCCATCGTGAACACGTCGAGGCCGCGGTAGACCTGCTGGCCATCCTTGCCCGCCGGCTGCAGCGAGCTCGGCGCGTCGCCGTGCTCGTTGCGCGCGGCGATGCCCGGGCCGGCCGGCGACACGGCCTTGCCGTCGGTGCGCGGGAACCGACCGCGCTCGAGCTGGTGCTGCTTCTCGAACACCGGCACGCCGCCGGCCTGGTCGAGCTGGCCCGACTTCATCTTGGTCTGCTGGCGCACGTACCACGGGACCACCGCCGACACCCCGAGGAACGCCTGCGCGACGTTGTTCTCGAAGTCGGTCTTGATGATCGACATGAAGTTCTGATGGACGGCCATCTTCTGCGGGATCGAGCCGGCGGTCAGCGCCTGCCGCGTCAGGTTGGCGAGGTCGGCCTCGGTCGCCTTGGCGGCGACCTGGACCGCGCCCCACCAGCCGGGCTTGCTCTCCTTGGTCAGCTGCGCGAGGTCCTTGACGTACTTCTCGTGCGCGTCGAGCAGGCCGGCGGTGATGCCGGACGCCAGGCGATCGCGGAAGTACTTGAGGATCGCCGCCGACACCTTGTTGACCTGCGCGTCGTACATCGGCGCCTTGCCCAGCAGGGTCTGGGCAAGCTCGCGCTCGAACGCGACCTTCTCGGCCGGGTTGAAGTGCGAGTCGCGCTTGCTGTTCGGGTGCAGGCGCGCGGCCGCGTCGGCCACGCTCTCGTCGGCGCCGTCGGCCTTCTTCTGGCCGCCGAACTCCGGCTTGGCGGTCGCGCCGGCCGCGGTCTGCTCGGTCTTGCGGCCGTCGTTGGCCTGGCCGCCGCCCTTGGCGGTCGCCGGGTCACCGGTGCGCGGCACGCCGGGCGCCGGCGCGGTCGTCAGGCCCTGCGGGGCCTGCGCCGACTTGGGCTGCTCGTTGGGCACGCGGTCGAACGTGCCGTTCCTGGCCGCCGCGGTCTTGGTCGGCATCACGGTCGACTCGACCACGACCGCGCCCGGAGCCTTGGGCGCCGGGCTCGGGCTCTTCGCTTCCTCGGTCGAGCGATCGATGATCTGGTTGTACGCGGCGCGGGCGCCCGACTTCTCGGTCTTGAGGATGTCGGTGTTGTGCTTGTTGCCGCGCAGCATCTCCTCGGTCGGCGACGAGTCGGTGGTCTTGCCCTTGACCTCAGTCGCGACGCGCTCGATGTCGGCGAGGAACTCGTCGGTCGGGATCACGCACTTGGCGGACGTGACGTCGCTGAACGGCACGTTCTTCTCGAGGAACTCGCCGACGCCGCCGCCGGTGACGCCGTAGTCATCGGCGCCCATGTTGCGCGCGCACCACAGCGCGCTCATCAGGCCGTCGAACGCGGTCGGTTTGTAGCAGACGCGGGTCGCGGCCGACAGCGAGCGGTCGATCTTCAGCACCGCGGTGCCGTTCGGGTACCACTCCGGCTGGAGCGCGCCGAGCGTCATCATCCGCGCGAACTCCTGGTTCGGCGGCGCGCTGGCGTTGACGATGATCTCGCCCGGCGCGTACCACGAGCCGAACGCCGAGATCGGCTGGGTCTTGTCGATCGTCGACAGCGGATCCGGGTGGCTCTTGAGGATGTGGCGGTACGCCTTCTTGCGCAGCTCGTCCTTGGCCTTCGCGCTCGCGATCGCCTTGGCGCCGGCGTTCTTCGCCGTCATCTCGCGCTGGATCTCGGCGTCGATCAACGCCTTGGTCCCGGCGACCCCCTTGGCGATGTCGTACAGCTTGTCGACCGAGTGGTTGCGCGACGCGTGCGGCGTGATCCGGTTGGCGGGGATCTTCACGCCGAGGCAGTTGTACGCGTAGCCCGCCGCCTTCTTCATCACCTCGTAGGTCCGCGTCCGGTCCGTGTAGTCCGGCGCGAGCATCGCGGTGTTGAGCTTCTGGTAGAAGGTGTCCTTGGCGTTGGCGTGCGCCGGGTCGAGGTGCGCCTCGTCGGCGATGTCCTGGAACTTCTGGACCGCGATCGGGTCCTTGCTGCCGACCAGCGCTTGCTTGGCCGGGTCGTGGCTCGGGGTCAGGAACTTCTCGATCGCGGCGTGGCGCAGCTTGTCCGCGTCGATGAACTGGGCCTCGAACTCCGCGCGGGTCTTGCCGGTCCACTCGACCGACAGCGGCGTGGAGATGTCGACGCAGTCCTTGACCCGCGAGTCGATCGCCTCCTTGGCGTGGGCCGCGTCCATCGGGCCCGGGTCGGCGATGTTCCAGATCTTGCCGACCGAGGCGGCGAGCGCCGCCTGCTTGGCGTTGAGGTCCGACGCGGGCGCGGTGCCCTTCTTGACCTTGTCGGCCGTGGCGGCGACGTCGGACTCGAGCGTCCGCGCCTTGCCGATCTCGGCGGTCGCGATGCCGCGGTTGGCGTCGGTCGCCGCGAGCTTGTTGAGCTTGTCCTGCAGCTCGGCCAGCTTGTCGGTCACCGGGGTCGGCGTGCTCGCCACCATCGGCTTGCCCGACGGATCGACGTACTGGGTGTGGCCTTCCTTGCCGACGGTCATCGGCACGCGCGTGCCGATCGGCGCGCCCGGGGGCAGGGGCTTGCTCGACGACGCGGACGGGTCGGGGTTCTTGGTCGAGGCCGGGGCCGCGGCGGCGGCGCCCGGCGGGGTCACGTTGGCCTTGGCCGGGGCCTGCTGGCCGAGCGTGGCGAAGTGCGCGTCGGCCGCGGCGACCGCGCCGGCGCGATCACCGACGAACAAGCAGCCCTTGATGCCGTTGGTGTGCTTGGTCTCGTCGAGCTCGCGGCGCTTCTCCTTCGACTTGGCGGCGGCCGCGTAGTTGGTGCACACGCCCTCGAGCGTCAGCTTGGTGCCGCGCAGGCCCTTGGCCAGCGCCTCGGACTCGACGGCCTCCCAGATGTTGCCGGCCGCGACGCCCGCGCCGACGCAGACGTTGACCTTCTTGCCCTTGAGCAGCTCGGGGACCACCGCGGTGGCGTACGCGTTCGACAGCGCGCCCCAGATCTCGGGATCCCAGCCGGCCTGCTTGCCGTCGAGCGTCGGCAGGCCGTCCATCAGGCCGCCGATCGCCGAGGTCTCGAGCGTCAGATCGCTGACCTCCTCGGCGAGCGACCGGCCCTCGTCCTTGGACCAGAAGCCGAAGTTCTTGGCGCGGGCGAACCCGGCCGAGCCGGCCTTGGCCATCTCGCGGCCGAGCGCGTCGAACTGCTGGATCGCCTGCAGGAACTGCGGCGACTTCATGTCGAGCCACTTCTTCTCGAAGTTCGAGTACGAGAGCGGGTCGTTCATCTGCGGCGTCGCGGCCTTCACGGCCTTGCAGATCTTCGTCCAGATCTGCTCGGCGTACGGACCGGGATCGAGGCTGATGTGGCCGGCGTCCGACAGCCGCTGCACGCGCGACTTGAACTCGGGGTAGTACGGGTGGAGCAGCGGGTTGTCGATCGAGCCGCCGGTGATCGCCGGCGACTTCGACACCACGGCCCACTCCCAGACGATCTTGAGCGGTCCGGCGAGCTTCTGCTGCTGCGAGGTGACCTCGCTGCGCGCCTGCTCGGCCGCCGCGTCGTCACCCTTGGCCTTGTTGACCGCCTCGGTGAGCGGCTGGACGTCGGCCTTGGCGGTGTTGACGTTGGTCGCCGCGAGCGAGCGGATCGGCGCGGCCTTGTTGATGTCGGCGCCGAGCTCCTCGAGCTTGGCGGACACCGGGGTCGGCGTGCTGGCGACCATCGCGACGTGGGTCGCGTCGTCGATGTAGAGAGTGTGGCTCTCGTCGAGCACCTGCATCGGCACGCGGGTGCCGATCGGACCCTTGCTCTTCTTCTTGTCTTCCTTGTCCTTGCCGTCCTTGCCCCCTTCCTTGGCCTTCTCGGCCTCGGCGGTCTTGGCGGCAGCGGCGCGCGCGGCGGCCTCGGCCTTCTCGCGCTCCTTGCGCTTCTTCTCTTCCTCGGCTTCCTTGTCGAGCTTCTGGGCCTCGGCCTCGGTCTTCTTGTCCTCTTCGCCGACCTTGGCGTTGTAGGTCTGCTCTTCCTGGCCGAGCTTCTGCTTGTAGGCGAGCTCCTCGGTCTTGCCCTGATCGACGACCTTCTGGACCGTCGGGTCGAGGCCACCGGCGCCGCCATCGGCGGGCTTGGCGCCGGCCGCGGCCGGCGCGGCCGCTGCGTTCGAGTTGGCGGGGGCGGGCCCGCCGCCCGGGAGCCCCGGCGCGCCACCGGCGGTCGGTGCGCCGGCGAGCTGGCCGAGCACGCCCGGCTTGCCGCCGCCGTCGAGGGTCTTGAGCTTGGCTTCCTTGGCGTCGAGCGTCTTCTGCTGCGAGATGATGCCGTCCGGGCCGGCCTGCACGGCCGGGCCAGGCGGGGGCGCCGCGCCGGTCGCGCCGCTGGTCGCGGGCGCACCGCTGGCCGCCGCGCCGCCCTGCTTGGCGGGCGCGCCGCCGCCGCCGCCCACCTGCTGGGCGCTGGACGACGTGCCCGGCATCGGGTCGGGCGAGTTGCCGGTCGGCGCCTGCTTGACGCCGGGGCTCTGCGGCTGGACCTGCTGCTGCTGCGGCGGGATCGACGCGGCCGCGTGCACGCTGACGCCCGGATCGCTGGGCAGCGCGGGCAGGGTGACCGCGGGCAGGATCTCCGGCGGGGCCGGCAGCGGGACCCTGGGCGGCACCGGGATCGGCGCCGGCTTGGCGAGCGGCGGCGGGGCCGGGGGCGGCGGCGGGACCGGGGGCGGCGGCGCCTTCTCCTGCACCGCCGGCTGGACCTTCACGCCCTCGTCCTTGGCGTGCTGCGCCGAGACCGTCTTCTTCTTCTGGGCCTCGTTCCACTCGCCCTGGGTCTTGGTCGTCTGCTGCTCGTGCGCGGTCTTCTGCTGGGTCGCGACCTCGGTGTGCTGGGTCTGCGCCTTGGCGTAGTCCGCCGCCTGCTTCTTGACGTGCTCGGCGTGCTCGAGATCCTGCTGCTTCTGCTTCTCCTGCGCGGCGAGCAGGGCGGCCTGGTACTGCGCGTTGATGTGCGCCTGGACCTGCTCGCGCTCCTGCACGACGTTGATGCCGGTGTCGGGGTTGACGCCCTTGTTGGCGATCTGCGCGCGGCGCCACGCCAGGATCAGCCGGCCCGCGCCGCCCGGATCCTTGCGGCCGGTGACGCCGACCGCCTTGGCCAGCTTCTCGGTCGGGGTATGCGGCGCGTCGCCCGGATCGATCTTCTCGGCGGTGTCGGCGTTGTCCTGGTAGTAGTTCCACTGCTCGTCGGTGACCGGGAACATCGAGTGGAAGTCGACCGGGGCGGCGGTCATGCCGTTCTCCCAGCCGCCCGGCAGCTGCTCGAACTGGTGCGACGCGCTCTTGAACGCCTGCAGCACCGGCTGGACGCGCTTCTTGGCGTCCGCGTTGGCCTCGTCGTTGCCCGCGTTGATCGCGCCCTGCTTGACGCCTTCCTTGATCTGATCGAACGCGTCGTCGCGCAGGGTCAGGCCGTTGGTCAGGTGGGTGCCGGTCGGGCCGCCGATCTGGACGCCCAGCGGGTTGAACGGGTGGAACTGGCCGAGGTCGATGTGGGCGAACGTGGCCGACGCCAGCGTCCACTTCTTGTCGACGATGGTGAACCAGCAGACCGAGGCGTGCAGCGTCGCGATCAGCGAGGCGATTAGATCGAGCGAGGCGCCGACGAACGGATCGATCTGGAGCAGCGCGCCCTGGCCGGGGGCGAACCGGCCGTTGACGTCCGCGCCGAGGTCGAGGTTGAGCCGCGCGGTGATCTCGGCGCCGATGCCGGCGCTGCACGTCGCGATCAGCAGCTGGATCTCGCCGGCGACCTGGACCGACAGCGACAGCGCGATGTACGCGCCCATGGCGACCGAGCCGCCGAACGTGAACGCCGGGATCTGGCCGGAGTCGAGCGCGTCGAGCCCGCCCTCGAGCACCGGGTTCTTGAACGCGATCCGCGGCATGCGGTAGCCGGCGGCGACGCCCATGCCGAACTTGAGGCCGAGCGACGCGACGCCGACCGTGGCCAGCGGCACCGTCGGGAAGTCCTTGTGCCAGTTCGCGACCTCGTGCTCCTCGGGCGTC
>DASWOO010000224.1:0-10223 GCA_036404335.1 Kofleriaceae bacterium | reverse complement strand
CCTGATCGGCACCGACGTCGATCCCGACGCGCTCGCCGCCGCGCGCGCGAACCTCGCCGCCGCCGGCGTCCCCGCCGCGCTCGACCTCGGCGACGCGCGGTCGGTGACCCGCGGCCCGGTCGACCTGATCATCACGAACCCGCCGCTCGGCAGCCGGGTCCAGCTCGACGCCGCCGCCCTGCTCGCCGCCGCCCTGCCCAACCTCGTCCGCGCGCTCGCCGCGCAGGGCAGCCTGATCTGGATAAGCCCAGCGCCGCGCCGGACCTCGCCGGTCCTCGCGCAGCTCGGCCTGGTCTGCCGCCGCGCGTTCGCCGTCGACCTCGGCGGCGTCCGCGGCCAGCTCGAGCGCTGGGACCGCCGCTCGTGACCGATCCCGGCCCGCACCCGCCGGCCGCGCGCGCGCCGGTGCTCCCGGCGACCGTCGACCTGTGGCTCCGCTACCTGGCGCCGCTGACCGCGCTGTCGGCGACCGCGCTCGCGCCGGTCATCGCGCTCGCCCTGCTCGCCCGGCGGCCGACCGAGCCCGCCGAGGCCGACGCCGCGCGCGCGATCGGCTGGGGCCTGGTCGCCCTCGCCTGGGTCGGTCAGCTGATGCTCGTCGGCGCCGCCGCGGCGATCGCCCGCGCCCGGCCGTCGCAGCTCGGCGCGCTGCGCCTCGGCCTGCGCGCGCTCGGCCGCGCCATCGTGCCCACCGCCGCCGCGGTCGCCGCGGTCCTGCTCGGCGGCCTCGCGCTCGCGTTGCCCGGCGTCGCCCTGCTCGCGCTCACCGCGCTCGCCGGCGCCAGCCCGCTGCGCGGCGCCGCCGCGGTCGCCGACAGCATCGCGATCGCGCGCCGGTCGCTCGTCGCCGTCGCCCTCGCCGCCGCCGCGCTCGTCGCGCTCGACGCCGGCACGGTCCTCGCGGTCAAGCTCGCCGTGCTCGAGCCGCTGGCCAAGCCGCCCCGGCCCGTCCAGCTCGCCCAGCTGCCGCGGTTCCTGCACCTGATCGCGCTGGTGCTCGTCGCCGGCTCGCCGCTGCCGGCCGCCGCGCTCGCCGTGATCCGCGCGCGCGACGCCGCGTAACGCACGGCCTACGCCAGCCAGCGATCCAGCGCCGCCCGCACGCCGGCGACGTCGTACGCGATCGCCACCCGCGGATCGTCGACCGGCGTCGCCCGCCGGCCGTACCAGATCGCGCGCCAGCCGGCGGCCAGCGCGCCCGCGACGTCCGCCGGCCACGAGTCGCCGATGTGGATCCCCGCGCCACGTGCGCCCAGCGCGGTCAGCGTCAGCTCGAAGATCCGCGGATCCGGCTTCTCGACGCCGACCCGCCCCGAGTCGACGATCACCGCGAACGCGTCCGCGATGCCGATCTCCGCGAGCAGCTCGGCGAGCCGGCCCTCCGAGTTCGACAGCACCGCGACGTGCACGCCGCGCGCGCCCAACTCGCGCGCCAGGTCGACCATGCCCGGGATCTCCGCGCGCCACAGGTTCGCGCGCGGCTGCTCGGTCCACAGCCACTCGACCAGCGCCGGCACCGCCTCGCCGGCGATCCCCGCCCCGGCCAGGAGCGTCGCCATCAGCTCCCGCCACGGATGGCCGGCGGCCGGATCGACCAGGGCGTCGTAGCGCGCCCACGCGGCGGGCGCGGCGGCGGCCAGCGCCTCCAGAGAGACCGTCACCCCGCGCTCGGCAAGCCGCCGGGCGAGGAAAGCGAGATCCAGGTCGATCAGGGTCTGACCGGCATCGAAAGTCACAACGGGACGCATGGCGACGCCGTCGGGTATACTCCGCCAAATGGTTGAAGGGCAGCCCGCGCACGGACCCGCCATTCCGGGCGCGGTCGTCGTCTGGACCGGCGCCGCCCCGACCATCCAGACCTTCCGGATCCCGCCCGGCGGCCTGGTCATGGGTCGCGAGCTGCTCGACAACACCACCGACGACCGGATCAGCCGGCAGCACGCGCGGATCCAGTGGCGCGACCGCCGGTTCGTCGTCACCGATCTGGGCAGCCGCAACGGCACCTACGCCGGCGGCAACCCGCTGGTCGACCGCGAGCTCACCGTCATGGCGCCGTCGGTGGTCCGCACCGGCCGCACCGTCTGCGTCCTGGTCGACGACATCCGGCGGTTCGAGGGCGCGCAGATCTCGAGCGAGCCCGACGCGATCGTCGGGCCGTCGACCGCGCCGATGTGGCGGGCGGTCGAGCAGGCGGCGAGCGACGACTCCAACCTCCTGATCCTCGGCGAGCCCGGCACCGGCAAGGGCCGGATGGCGCGCGGCTACGCCCGGGCGCGCAACCGGCGCGAGGCGGTGTTCAACCCGACGATCCAGGCCGTGCCGCTCGAGCGCGTGGTCCACGCCGCGACCGAGACCTTGATCCTCGAGCAGGTCGGCAAGCTCGGCGCGCCGAACCTGGCGACCCTGATGAAGCTGATCGAGCGGCCGCAGCTGCGGTTCGTCACCACCGCGACCCTGCAGCTCGAGCACCTCGGCTTGCCGGCCGAGCTGGTCCAGGTGCTGTCGCCGCGCATGGTCGTCGTGCCGCCGGTCCGCGATCGGCCCGACGAGATGGCGTTCCTGGTCAACGACGCGGTGCGCGGCGCCGAGCCGGCGATGCAGATCCACTCGACGCTGATCGAGGCGTGCCTGCTCCGGCCGTGGCCCGGCAACGCCCGCGAGCTGCTCGCCGAGGTCAGCCGCGCCGCGCACACCGTCGCGGCCCAGGGCAAGGGCAACATCCGCGGCGAGGACCTCGACAACGACGCCGGCCACCTGATGGTCGGCGCGCCGACGGTCAACGCCGCGGTCCAGGCCACCGAGCTCGGCGTGCCGCGCCACCGCCGGACGTCGTCGCGACCCAACAGCGACAGCGGCGATTAGACCCCGCCTACGAGATGACGGCCGGCGCCTCGGCGTGGGCCCGGGTGCAGGCGTGGACCTCGATCGTCAGGTGCGCGAGCGGCAGCGCGGTCAGCACGGCGTCGCGGTAGGTCGAGACCTCGCGCGGCCGCGCGGTGACGACCGAGACGATGCAGCTGCGCCGCCCGGGCCCCAGCTCCCAGACGTGCAGATCGGCGACGCGCACGTCGTCGATCGCCTCGAGCTTGCCGCGGACGATCTGCTCGTGGCGCGGCGACGACACCACGTCGAGCAGCTGGCCGCTCGCCTGGCGGCACAGGCTGACCGCCCACCAGGTGATCACCGCGCCGCCGACGAAGCCCATCAGCGGATCGAGGAACCACAGGCCCTTCCACCAGCCGAGCGACAGCGCGGCGATCGCCAGGAGCGAGGTCAGCGCGTCCGCGACGATGTGGATGTAGGCCGCGCGCAGGTTGAAGTCGAGCGTGCCGGCCTTGGGCTTGTGATCGTGAGGCCGGTGATGATGGTGATGGCCGTGGTCGTGCCCGAAGTGCTGACCGCGGCTGAGCAGCACCGCCGAGATCGCGTTGGCGATCAGGCCCACGCCCGCCACCGGCAGCGCGTCGCGATAATCGACGCCCTGGTAGTGGATCAGGCTCTCCGCACCCTCCTTCGCCATCCACAGCGCGACGATCACGAGCAGCACGCCGCTGGTGTAGCCGGCGAGCGCGTACACCTTGCCGGTGCCGAAGCTGAACGCGTCGTGGCCGGTCCGCGTCCGCGCGTACCAGTACGCCGCCAGGCTCAGGCCGAGCGCGACCACGTGCGTGCCCATGTGCCAGCCGTCGGCCTTGAGCGCGACCGAGCCGGTCAGCTGACCGACGATCAGCTCGCCGATCATCGTCAGCGCGGTGATCGCGATGACCCATCGCGTGCGCCGCTCTCCCGAGCGGTTGTGATCGTCCTCGTCCTCGTGATGGACGTGCTCGGACAGATCGTGTGCTTGCATACCGTTTGCAGTTTAGCCTTATCATCGCGCCGTGCCCAAGCACCACGTGACGATGGCGATCCGCGCGCTGCGCGCCGGCAAGGTCGAGTTCGTCCCGCACCTGTACGCATGGCAGCCGCACGGCGGGACCCGGGCGTCGAGCGAGGCGCTCCAGGTCGCCGAGCACGCCGTGGTCAAGACGCTGATCTTCGAGAACGAGCGCGGCGAGCCGCTGTGCATCCTGATGCACGGCGATCGCGAGGTCTCGGCCAAGCAGCTCGCCCGGCTGGTCGGCACCAAGTCGGTCGCGCCGTGCGCGCCCGAGGTCGCCGATCGGCATTCAGGCTATCAGGTCGGCGGGACCTCGCCGTTCGGGCTCCGCCGCGCGATGCCGGTATACATGCAAGCGACCATCCTCGAGCTGCCGCGGATCTACATCAATGGTGGCGCGCGCGGCTTCCTGGTCGAGCTCGATCCGGCCGAGGCGCGGCGCGTGCTATCGCCGACCCTGGTCGAGGTCGCGGTCGATTGACGATCACCGTCACACAGTCCTACGTAGACTGACATGCATCGTGCTGGGGTATGTTGACCTCGGCAATCGTCCTCGACATCCTCACGCAAAGATTGCAGCCCTGATAGAACACGATTGAGTTATAAGCCCAGTGATTGTCAGCTCGGTCATCTTTTGGCAGCCGGCGCGCCACCGATGCGCGCCGCCGGCTCAAGACCCATGCTTCGACCCGGCTGGCGCCGCTCGCGCCTCCGGAGCTCGCGGCGCCGGTCGGCGGGCCTGCGGCGAGGCCGTCGCGCGGCGCCGACATCCTGGTCCAGCTGCTCGAGGCGGCGGGCGTCGAGGTCGTGTTCGGCCTGCCGGGCGGCGCGATCTCGTCGGTCCACGACGCCCTGCTCGACGGCCGCATCCGCACGGTGACCACGCGCCACGAGGCCGGCGCGATGTTCGCGGCCGCCGGCCATGCCCACGCCACCGGCAAGCTCGGCGTGGTCGCGGTGACCTCGGGGCCGGGCGCGCTCAACGCGATGACCGGCCTGGCCTCGGCGTGGTGCGACGGCCTGCCGGTGCTGATGCTGGTCGGCGAGGTCCCGCGCGCGCTGCAGGGCCGGGGCGTGCTGCAGGACGGCTCCGCGCACGGCCTGCAGATCGTCGAGATGGCGCGTCACATCACCAAGCTCGCCGCCGAGGTCCCGCACGGCAGCGCGCTGCCTCACCTGGTGCGCCGCGCGATCACCACCGCGACCACCGGCCGGCCCGGGCCGGTCCTGCTCACCTTGCCGTTCGACGTCACCACCGGCCCGGTCAGCCGGCCGCGCGAGACCGGCGAGCTCGCGCCGCTCAGCCGGATCGAGCCGGCCATGCTCGACGAGATCGCGGGCCTGCTGTGCGACGCCCAGCGCCCGCTGCTGCTCGCCGGCAGCGGCGTGCGCGGCCACGGCGCGCCCGAGCTGCTGCGCGCGCTCGCCGAGCAGGCGTCATGCCCGGTGGCGACCACGCCCAAGGCCAAGGGCGTGTTCCCCGAGAGCCATCCGCTCGCGCTCGGCGTGCTCGGCCTCGCCGGACATCGCTCGGCGCGGCGCTACCTCGAGGCCGGGGTCGACGTCGTGGTCGCGATCGGCAGCAGCCTGGGCGACGTCGCGACCGACGGCTTCCCGCGCGCGCTGCAGGCGTCGCGCGCGCTGATCCACGTCGACATCGATCCGCGGCAGATCGGCAAGAGCTACGCGCCGAGCCACGCGATCGTCGCGCCCGCGGTCGAGTTGCTCGCCGGCCTGGTCGAGCGCCTCGGCCGGGCCGCGATGCCGCTGCGCGCCCTGCCCGGCGGCATCGAGCGCCTGGCGCTGGCGCCGTCGCAGCAGCGCGAGCGCCTGGCGTCGCAAGAGGCCGTGCGCGAGCTGCAGCGCGCGCTGCCGCCCGACACCATCTTCACGATCGACTCCGGCGAGCACTTCCTGTTCGCCGCGCACTTCCTGCAGATCGACGAGCCGGACGCGTTCGTCGCGATGAGCGGCCTGGGCTCGATGGGCTCGTCGATCGGCGCGGCGATCGGCGTTCAGCTCGCGCGGTCGGATCGGGTGGTCGCGGCGATCTGCGGTGACGGATGCTTCGCGATGAGCGCGTTCGAGATCGCGACGGCGGTGGCCGAGCGCCTGCCGATCCGCGTGTTCGTGCTCAACGACGAGCGGCTCGGCATGGTCGAGAACGGCCATCGAACCCTGTTCGGCCGCACGCCGGCGTATCCGACGGCGCCGCTCGACATCTGTGCGATCGCGCGCGGGCTCGGCGCGACCGCGGTGCGCGTCGATCGACCCGGTCAGCTCGCGCGGGTCAGCCACCTCTTACGCACCGCGCCCGGTCCGATCGTGATCGAAGTCTGCATCGATCCGGATATCAAGCTTCCGCGCCGCGAACGGGTGAGCGCGATGGTATAAGCGCCGCGTTTTCAGCATCGGATCGAGCTTTGAGTATGCAAGCGATCGGTCTCCTGGGCGTCGCGACGTTCCTGCCGCCGGAGACCCGAACCAATCAGTGGTGGCCGGCGGAGATCGTCGATCGCTGGATCGCCGCGCGCGCGGGATCCCCGCCGCCACCGTCGGGCGTGCCCGTCGCCGAGCGGCCTCCGCACCTGACCGACGCGATGGCGCGCGTGCTCGCGGCGATGACCGCGCAGGCGTTCGATCCGTTTCACGGCGTGCAGACGCGGCACGTGATGCCCGCCGGCATGGCGTCGATCGACATGGAGCGCGCGGCGGCGGAGCAGGTCATCGCGCACGTCGAGCGCCGGGGCCACTTCGCGCGCGATCAGCTCGACGCGCTGCTCGTCCACACCGCCGTGCCGGAGTATCTGCTCAGCAACTCCGCGAGCGCGCTGCACCACGCGCTCGGCCTGCCGGCGCGCTGCCTGGCGTTCGAGCTCGCCGCGTCGAGCCACTCGTTCCTCGCGCAGCTCACGCTCGCCGAACAGATGATCGCCAGCGGCCGCGCGCGCCACGTGCTGATCGTCCAGTCGTGCGCGCTGTCACGCGTGCTCGATCCCGAGGCGCCGCTCGCGCCGATGTTCGGCGACGGCGCCGCGGCGACGATCGTCGGCCCGGTCGACCGCGGCGGCGTGCTCGCCAACGTCCAGCGCACCGACGGCCGCTACCCGCGCGCGTTGATCGCCAGCGTGCCGGGACAGAGATGGTACGATGACGGCCGCGTGGTGTTGCACAGCGCCGATCCGGTGGGGGCGCGCCAGGTGTTCCTGCAGACCGCCGACTTCGCGATCGAGGTCGTCGGCCAGGCCCTGCGCGACGCGGGGCTCGCGCCGGGCGAGGTCGACTTCTTCGCCGTCCACCAGGGCACGCCGTGGCTGCGCCAGGTCGCGCACGACGTGCTGGGCCTGACCCGCGCGCGCTCGCTCGACACGTTCGCGACCACCGGCTACCTGTTCGGGGTCAGCATCCCGCTCGTGCTCGAGACCGCGCAGCGCCGCGGCCTGGTCGCGCGCGGCGACAAGGTCGTGCTGTACGGCGGCGGCGGCGGCGTGACGTTCGGCGCGATCGCGCTCGGCTGGGGCGAGCCGATCGCGTGACGAGCGCGGTGACGCCCATGCGTGAGGTGATGCCATGAAAGAAGTCGCGAGCAAGGTCCTGCACATCTTCTTCGCGCCGCTCCGCGCCAAGCGCGTCGAGCTCGCGACCCTGGTTGAGGGCACCGGCGTCAGCCTGGCCACGCTGCGCAAGCGGACCGAGCGGATCGACTGGGCCGACCTGGTGATCATCCTGGGCAACGCCGCGCGCTATTTCGACGAGGCCGAGCTGGTCGAGATCGGCCGGTCGTACTTCCGCTCGCCCGGGCTTCGCTTCGCGTTCGTGATCAGCCGCGTGCTGCTCACGCCGATGGGGTTCTACCGGTTCCTGACCAAGCCGCGCGACGGCGCCGGCAACCAGATGTTCACCTGCGTCCGGCCGCGGCTGCGCGAGATCTCCGACCGCGAGTGCGTGATCGACCTGACCCTGCCCGACGGCTACGAGGTCAGCTGGCCGTTCTTCGTCGTGTCCAGGGGCAACATGGAGGAGATGCCGACCCTGCTCGGTTATCCCCAGGCCGAGGTCCGGCTCGAGCGCCTGCCGCGCGGCGGCCGCTACCACATCAAGATCCCGCCGCGCGCCAAGCTGTGGTCGCGGATCTGGCGGGCGCTGACCTGGCCGTTCACGATGCGGACCGCGGCGCACGAGCTGCAGGAGGCGCACGAGACCTTGATCGAGCGCTACCTCGAGATCGAGGACGCGCGGACCAAGCTCGATCGCCAGGCGACCCAGCTGCGGATCACCCACTCGGTGACCGAGCTGGTCCAGCGCGACCTCGATCTGGTCCGCACGCTCGACACCGTGGTCAAGGCGCTGGTCGACGAGGCCGGGTTCGCCTGGGCGCAGATCACGCTGCGCCTGCCCGACACCAGCGACGCCGGCGGCGTGACCGGCGCGCTCAACTTCCGCGCGACCCGGACCGCGACGTTCGGCGCCGCCGAGCACGAGCCGCCGTTCGAGCGCGTGCTCGAGGGCCGCGGCGGCGAGCAGGTCGGCGACCTGCGGATCGCGGCCAGGCCCGAGGCCAACCTCGCCGAGCGCGAGGAGATCCTGGCGTTCATCGCGCCGACCCTGGCGGTCGCGCTGCAGAACGCGCTGAGCTACCAGGCGCTCGAGGACTACCGCACCGGCCTCGAGAACCTGGTCGATCAGCGGACCCGCGAGCTGCGCCAGGCGCGCGACCAGCTGACCGGCACCGTCGCCGAGCTGCGCGACGCGCAGGGCGCGCGCGAGCGGTTCTTCGGCAACATCACCCACGAAATCCGCACGCCGCTGTCGCTGATCCTGCTCGCCGCCGCCGATATCCACAGCCACGCCGGCGGCGCGCTCGACGAACGGGCGCGGCAGAACCTGACCGCGGTGACCGGCGCGGCGCACCGCCTGATCCGGCTGGTCGACGAGCTGCTGCTGCTCGCCGCCGGCCAGGAGGACAAGCTGACCACGTCGCCCGAGCGGACCCAGCTCGGCGCGATGATCACCGCGCTGGTCGCGGCCTGGCGGCCGGCGGCGGTCGCGGCGGAGCTGACCCTGGTCGAGCGGATCGATCAGCGGCTGATCGCCAAGGTCGATCCGGTCGCGCTCGAGCGGGTCGCGACCAACCTGATCTCCAACGCGATCAAGTACACGCCGCCGGGCGGCACCGTCGAGATCGAGCTGGTCGACGAGCCGGCCGGGCTGCGGCTGTCGGTGCGCGACACCGGCACCGGGATCGGCGACGACCTGCAGAGCCGGCTGTTCGGCCGGTTCGAGCGCTCGCGCGGCGATGCCCGGCGCAAGACCGGCACGGGCCTGGGCCTGTTCGTCGCCAAGCAGCTGGTCGACGCGCACGGCGGCACGATCGCCGCGCTGCGCCGCGAGCCGGGGCCGGGCAGCGAGCTGCGCGTCGTGCTGCCGCCGTCGGTCGTGGTCGCGACCGGCCGCGCCGACGAGTCGCTCGAGCTGCGCCTGACCCTGCCGCCGATCCACGACGACGCGCCGCAGCCGGCGATCCGGCGGTTCGCGCCCGAGGGGATCTCGGCCGGCACGATCCTGCTCGCCGAGGACGACCCGCAGCTGGCCGAGATGATCGCGCGGACCTTGGCCGACGAGTACACCGTGTTCGTCGCGCACGACGGTGCCGAGGCGCTCGCGCTGGTGCCCGAGCACCACCCGCAGCTGCTGATCACCGACGTCGAGATGCCGCACGTCAACGGCATCGAGCTCGCCCGCCGGTTCCGCCAGGACACCGGCGACCGACTCGCGCCGATCATCGTGCTGTCGGCGATGCACGACCTGGGCACGCGGATGGCCGGGCTCGACGCCGGCGCGATCGACTACGTCACCAAGCCGTTCGATCCGCTCGAGCTGCGCGCCCGGATCCGCGCGCAGTTCCGGATGCGCGACATGGCGGTGCGGCTGCAGCGCGCCGAGCAGCTGACCGCGATGGGCATCCTGACCGCGGGCCTGGCGCACGAGCTGCGCAACCCGGCCAACGGCATCGTCAACGCCGTCGGCCCGCTCAACGATCTGCTCCCGGCCGAGCTGGTCACGCCCGACACCGCGGTCGGCCAGCTCATGGAGGTGCTGACCAGCTGCGCCAACCAGATCGGGTTTCTGTCGCGCCAGCTGCTTGGGTTCCGCAAGGGCATCGTCGAGCTCGACCTCCGGCCGATCGCGGTGCGCGAGCTGATCCAGCGCGCGGTGCAGCTGGTGCACGCCGGCACGATCGAGCTGCGGATCGAGACCGCGCACGACGGCACGCTGCGCTGCGCCCCGCCGCTGCTGCTGCAGGTCCTGACCAACCTGCTCGAGAACGCGGTCCACGCCGCGG
>DASWOO010000223.1:0-7032 GCA_036404335.1 Kofleriaceae bacterium | reverse complement strand
GAGAGCGCGGCCGCGACCACCGCGAACGCGTTCTTCGCGATCTACGCCGACACCGGGGTCGTGCGATCGAAAGTTCTCGGTAGCTGTACCAACGGAAACTGTGAGAAATTCTACGGCGGCGTGGTCGTGACCCCGACGCAGGTGATCTTCACCAAGACGATCGATCCGACGATCGGCACCGGCACGTGCGACGACGGCAGCTCGACCATCTCCGCGGTCGATCTCAACGCCGGGACCGGGACGAATTTCAACACCAGCTACAGCCTCGGGGTAAGCTCGGCCATCATGGGCGGCCTGTACGGAGACGCCGGGGCGATCTACTTCGCGACGATCGCGGGCGACGTCGCGCGCGTCGGCTCGCCGCGGACCACGGTCGCGGGCGGCGACACCACGGCCGGGGTCAAGCAGGGCACCGGCAGCGTGGACACGCCGCCGACCGGCGCGGTGGGCACGACGTCGGGGTTCACCTTGATGGGCTGGCGGGTGGCGCTGTGAGGCGAGGCGCGCAGCGCGGCTTCACCCTGCTCGAGCTGCTGATCACGCTGAGCATCACGACGATCGGGCTGATCGGGTTGCTCGCGCTGCACCTGAGCATCGCGCGCGGCAACGACGGCGCGAGCCGCTCGGCGGACGCGCAGCAGGTCGCGGCGGGCGAGCTCGAGTCGCTGCGGTCGATGCGGATCGGCGACCTCGCGCTGTACATGCAGGGCGCGGCGGCGCTGACGGTGCCGACCCCGGTCAAGGCGCGCACGGCGGTCGGCCGGACCAACATGACGTTCAACGTCGCGAGCCAGGTGCTGCCGGTCAGCGGCGCGTCGGCGAGCCTGGTCAAGATCCGCACGACGGTGACCTGGACCGAGGACGGCGGCACGTTCGGCGCGAACGCCGGGCAGCTGGATCACGCGCTGTCGCTCGAGGTGATCCGCACGCTGGAGGAGGCGCTATGACCAGGCGGCGCGGGCAGGGCGGCTTCACGCTGATCGAGCTGATGATCGCGCTGGTCGTCAGCTCGCTGCTGGTCGGGATGATCCTGGCGATCTTCAATCGCATGTCGATGTCGTATCGCGGGCAGCAGCAGATCGCGGGCGTGCAGCAGGTGCTGGCCGCGGCGCGCGCGACGATCGAGACCGACGCCAAGCAGGCGGGGCTGGGGGTCTCGCAGGGCTTCAAGCTGGGCGGCGAGCTGGCCGGGGCCGCCGTGCATTCGCCGATCCTGTGGACCGATTCGTCGACCGGACCGGATCAGGTGGGGTTCTTTTACGCCGACCCGAGCCTGCAGGCCAAGGTGACCGCGTGGAACGGGCCGGCTCGCCAGATCACGATCGACGCGAACCCCGGCTTCGCGCCGGGCGCGCTCATCGCGCTGGTCAACGAGACCACGCCGATCAACGGGCTCGGGGCCAACGACCCGACCATCGCGAGGTTCGACTCGTGTGCCACCAAGCTGTCGACGGCCACGGGGACAGGCACCGTGTTGACCCTGTCGACCGCCGGACCGTGGGGCCGATCCTCGGGCTCGTACTGCACGATCACGCCCGGCACGACGATGGTCTATCTGTTCGTCGCCCACGCCTATCGCATCGACACCACGACCGACACCACGATCACGTCGGGGCCGATGTACCCGTCGGCGCGCGGCACCTTGCAGATGACGTCGACCGGCGGGCTCCCGACCGCCACGGCGAGCGGCACCGACGTGTGGAACGATCTCGCGTACGGCTTCACCGATCTCCAGGTCGCGACGCGGTTCTACGACAACGACACCGTCGACCAGGACGGGGACGGCGATGTCACGCGCGACTGGTACTCGGGGCCGGCCGGCGCCAACTTCGCCAACGCCCTGTCCGGCGCGGACTTCGTCCCGCCGGTCCGCATGTCGATCAGCCTGGTCGCCCGCACCGACCGCGACATCGAGGGCATCTCGACCGCGCAGACCCCGAACCTGGTCGGCACCGGCGCGCCGACCCCGCCGGTCGACTACAACTCGATCGGCAATCACCCGTCGGTCGCGCTGCCGGCGCAGGCGCCGTGGAGCGCCGATCCGCTGCTCAAGGGCTCGCGCATCTATCGCTACGTCACGTTCCAGGTCGACCTGCGCAACATGGGAGTCGGGCGTTGATCAGCCGCGTTCCTCGCCGGCAGGCCGGCTTCACCCTCACCGAGCTGATGGTCGTCGTCACGATCATCGGCGTCCTGGTCACGATGGCCGTCGTCTACATGCGGCCGCGGATCCGCCCGGTCGACGCCGCGGTCCGGCTCGGCGACCTGTTCCGCGAGGCCAACCGGCGCGCGGTCGCGCTCGGCCCGGTGCGGGCGGACGTCGTCGCGACCTACGGCCGGGCGCGGACCCAGGTGACCTCGGCGGTGGTCACGCCGACGTGGGGCGGCAGCGCGGTGCAGTTCACCTTGCAGCGGCTCCAGGAGGGCTCGGTCGGCACCGCCAGCTGGGTGTACGTCGACTCGTACACCGTCGATCGCAACGTCGCCGCCGTGCAATGGGCGCCGAACATCGGCGACGCCACGATGGGCGGCATCTCGACCAGCTTTGGCGGCACGGCCTTCACGTCGCAGTGCCGGCCGGATGGCACGTGCGACCCTCGCACCGTGTTCTTCCAGGCGACGATCTCCGTGCCGACCTACGAGGCCCAGGCGAAGCTGGGCGTCATGCAGCTGGGCGGCGCGATCCTTACCCGCACGGACTGGAACTGAGACCTGCCCCGGGTGACACTGCGGGCGTGATAGCTGCAGCGATCCGGAGCCTTGGTTTAAGCATCGCGCTGATGGCGAGCGTCGTGGTGACGGCAGGATGTCCGGCCACGCTCCCGAACTACGACTACACGAAGGAGCCGGATCCGCGCGGCGCCGAGCTGGTGCTGGGCGTCGGCGACATCATCGCGATCAACGTCTGGGAGAACAACAACCTCAACACCGAGGCCACGATCCGCCCCGACGGCACGGTCACGATGCCGCTGATCGGCGACATCAAGGCCGCTGGCGAGACCCCGACGACGCTCAAGACCCACCTGAAGACCCAGATCCAGAACTTCGTCCGCCTGCAGGGCAGCGAGGTCACCGTCTCGGTCAAGCAGTGGAAGAGCTACCGGTTCACGATCCAGGGCGAGGTGTCGCGCGCCGGCGTGTTCACCTCGGACCAGTACGTCACCGTCGCCGACGCGATCGCGCTTGCCGGCGGCCTCAGCCGGTTCGCCAAGCGCAGCGAGGTCACGCTGATGCGGCGCGACGCCAAGGGCAAGATTCGCCAGATCCCGCTCGACTACGAGGCGCTGGCCTCGGGCAAGCGGCCGGACATGAACATCTATGTCCTCGCCGGAGACACCATCTGGGTCCCCTAAAACCGGGCTGCGGGCCCGTGGGGCTTCGTTGTCGCTGCGCTTCCGGTCTTCGCGTACAAGAGCACGCGCCGGTCCGGTTCTCGCTCCGCCTCGCCCGACGGGCTCCTCGCGCCGGTTCTGGTAGCTCGCCATGAGCATCACCGAGGCGCTGGTCGCCGCGGTGCCCGAGGGGCCGGGGCGGGCGTGGCTGGTCGAGCAGGTGGGGCGCGCGGCGTTCGCGCCGGCGTTTGCGGCGGCGGGCAGGAAGCTGGGGCGGGCCGAGATCTCGGCGGCCGCGGCGGCGGCGATCTGCGCGGCCGGGCTGCGCTGGCCGGTGACCGGCGCCGACGAGTGCGGCCGGGCCGCGCTGGTGCTCGGGGCGATCGACGGCGTCCCTGACCCGGTCGGGTTCGTGCGCGACCTCGTCCGGCGCGGCGAGCTCGGCGAGCGCCAGGCGGTGCTGCGCGTGCTGGCGGCGCTGCCGGCGCCGGCGCGGTTCGTCGACGTCGCGATCGACGCCTGCCGCAGCAACGTCGCGACCGTGTTCGCCGCGATCGCCTGCGACAACGACTATCCGGCGCGCGAGCTGCCGGCGCCGGCGTTCCACCAGCTAGTGATCAAGGCGCTGTTCACCGGCGCGCCGGTCGCGCGCATCGCCGGGCTCGCGGCGCGGGTCGACGACGAGCTGATCCGCATGGTCGACGCGTTCATCAGCGAGCGCCGCGCCGCCGGGCGATCGATCCCCGACGACGTCGCGCTCATCAGGAGGTAGCCGTGAAGCTGTTCGATCCGCACGTCCACATGACCTCGCGCACCACCGACGACTACGAGGCGATGGCGGCGGCGGGGATCGCCGCGATCGTCGAGCCCGCGTTCTGGCTCGGCCAGCCGCGGACCCACGTCGGCACGTTCGAGGACTACTTCCTGTCGCTGCTCGGCTGGGAGCGGTTCCGCGCCAGCCAGTTCGGCATCCGCCACTTCGCGACGATCGCGATGAACCCGCGCGAGGCCAACGACCCGGCGCTGATCGACGGCGTGCTCGCGCTGATCCCGACCTACCTCGAGAAGGACGGCGTGGTCGCGGTCGGCGAGATCGGCTACGACGACATGACGCCGGCCGAGGACCGCTGCTTCGCGGCCCACCTCAAGCTCGCCCGCGCGCACGGCCTGCCGGCGCTGATCCACCTGCCGCACCGCGACAAGAAGCGCGGCTGCGAGCGCACCCTGGCGCTGGTGCGCGACGTCGGGTTCCCGCCGGCGCTGACCCTGGTCGATCACAACACCGAGGAGACCTTGCCGCTGGTGCTCGACGCCGGCTGCTGGGCCGGCCACTCGATCTACCCGCAGACCAAGATGGACGAGCCGCGGATGACGGCGCTGGTCCAGCGCTACGGCGCCGAGCGCATCCTGGTCAACAGCGCGGCGGACTGGGGCGTGTCCGATCCGCTGAAGGTGCCCAAGACCCGCGACGTGATGCGCGCGGCGGGCATCGCCGACGCCACCCTCGAGACGATCTTCTGGAAGAACCCGATCGCGTTCTTCGCGCAAAGCGGCCGGTTCGATCCCGCCGAGCTCGAGGCCCGCCCGGCGATCGACCAGCGCCAGCTGCACGAGGGCAACTCGGTGCTGCGCGGCCAGCAGCCCAAGGTCGAATAGACCGCGCTACCCTCGCGCGCTGGCGCGCAGCTCGGGGCCTGGGGCGCGCCGCGCGATGGCAGCCCGCCGCCGTCGTCGGCGATCCTGCGCGTGGTCGACCGGCTGTTCGCGCAGCGAGGCGGGCGCGACGACGCCGCGCGGCGCGTGATCGCGGCCTCGCCGGGCGGAGCGCGCCGGCGTGGCCCACGCCGACCACGGCGCCATCGGGCGGGGTAGCATCTCGCCGGCATGAACCGCACGCTGGTCCTCAATGTCGTTGGCCTGACGCCGTCGCTGATCGGCGAGCACACGCCGGCGCTCGCCGCGTTCGCGCGGCGCGGCGCGCAGCGGCCGCTGACCACGGTGCTGCCGGCGGTGACCTGCAGTGTGCAGTCGACGTTCACGACCGGGCTGGCGCCGAGCGGCCACGGCTGCGTCGGCAACGGCTGGTATTTCCGCGACATCGCCGAGGTCAACTTCTGGCGCCAGTCGAACCACCTCGTCGCCGGCGAGAAGATCTGGGACGCCGCCAAGCGCCGCGACCCGGCGTTCACCTGCGCCAAGCTGTTCTGGTGGTGGAACATGTACTCCACCGCGGACTACGCGGTGACGCCGCGGCCGATGTACCCGGCCGACGGCCGCAAGCTGCCCGATCTCCACACCAAGCCCGGCGCGCTTCGCGACCACCTGCAGGAGCGGCTCGGCCAGTTCCCGCTGTTCGAGTTCTGGGGCCCGCGCGCCGGCATCGCGGCGAGCCAGTGGATCGCGCGCTCGGCGATCGACGTGTGGCACGAGCAGAAGCCGACGCTGTCGCTGGTCTACCTGCCGCACCTCGACTACGACCTGCAGCGCCAGGGTCCGCGCGGCCCCGGCATCCCCGCCGCGCTGCGCGAGATCGACGCGGTGTGCGGCGAGCTGATCGACATCGCGACCCGCGACGGCGCGCACGTCATCGTGCTGTCCGAGTACGGCATCACCGAGGTCCGCGAGGCGATCCATATCAATCGCGCGCTGCGCGACGCCGGCCTGCTCGCGTTCCGGATCGAGCAGGGCGCCGAGTACCTCGACCCCGGCGCGTCGCGCGCGTTCGCCGTCGCCGATCACCAGGTCGCGCACATCTATGTCAACGACCCCGCCGCGCTCGACGAGGTCCGCGCCCTGGTCGCCGCCATCCCGGGCGTCGAGCGCGTCCTCGACGCCGCCGGCAAGCGCGACGCCGGCCTCGATCACCCGCGCGCCGGCGAGCTCGTCGCGATCAGCACCGCCGACCGCTGGTTCTCGTACTACTACTGGCTCGACGACGCCCGCGCCCCCGACTTCGCCCGCACCGTCGATATCCACCGCAAGCCCGGCTACGACCCCGTCGAGCTGTTCCTCGATCCGGCGCTGAAGCTGCCCATGGCCTACGTCGGCTGGACCCTGGCCAAGCGCAAGCTCGGCTTCCGCTCCCTGCTCGACGTCATCCCGCTCGACACCTCGCTGGTCAAGGGCTCCCACGGCCGCCCCACCGACTCGCCCGCCGACGGCCCGCTCGTCATCACCAGCGCGCCCTCCCTGCTGCCCGACGGCGCCTCCGGCTCCGCCGCCGTCCCGGCGACCGCGATCAAGCAGCTCGTCCTCGACCACATCTTCGGCGCCCCGAGCCCCCCCGACCAGGCTTGATCGGCGGCAGCTCCGGGCGAGCCCGGCCGCGCTCGTGGAGACAGCGTCCTGCCGATCGAGCTGCTGATGCGCCGGCTCTCCCCTGCCAGCTGACCTTGCCGAGTCAGCCGGTCGCGGGATACGCGCGCGCCGCGCGCGAATCCCGCGTCTCCCGCGTCGCGCGTCTGCCGCGCCGCGCGTCTCCCGCGTCGCGCGTCTCCCGCGTCGCGCGTCTCCCGCGTCGCGCGTCTCCCGCGTCGCGCGTCTCCCGCGCCCGCAGATCGCCACCCGGATCCCCGCGTGTTGCGTTGCTTCGCCCGGCACGCCGGCACGCCGGCACGCCGGCACGCCGGCGCGCGGCAGTTACTGCGCCCAGTAAACCGTCGTGACGTTCGCCGGCTGCTTCGCAGCGGCGTTCGCGTGC
>DASWOO010000222.1:0-12440 GCA_036404335.1 Kofleriaceae bacterium | reverse complement strand
GATCGATCGAGGATCGCCTGGGTCAGGGCGCGGGTCGCGAGCGGCGCGTCGCCGACCACCGCGCGCGTGGCGAGCCAGACGGCGTCCTCGAGGTCGTCGGGAACAGCCCAGGCCACGGCGCGACCGCGATCAGGCTTTGTCGGGCTTGGGGGCGGATGCAGGGTCGGCTGGCGGCGCGTCGGCTTTCGGCTCGGCCTTGGCGCCTGGCTCGGCCTTGTTGGCCTCGGCCGCCGCGTTGGCTTCCGCCGCCGCCTCGGCGTCGGCCGTCGGATCCGGCTGCACGCGCATCGGCCCGGTGTCCGCGGTCGACAGCTCGCTGGCCGCGAGCGGCTTGATCGGCTCGGTCGGGGTCTCCGGCGGCGCCGCGTTGGCCGCCGCGTTGCCCTTGCCACCGTCGTCCGCCTTGGCCGTCATCGCGGCGTGGGCGGCGGCGCCGGCCCGCTTGGCCGGCTCGCTGCCCGGCGGGATCGTATCCGCCGTCGCCTCGTCGGTGTTGTCCTCGACGATTCGCATCGGCTGCGTCGCCTTGAGGTTGGCCGGCGTCCGCTCGGGCGACGTGGTCGTGCGTGACGACAACGGCAGCTCGACGTACGCCGTCTCGGTCGGCTCGTCCGACGCGAACGGGTTGGCGCCGTGCAGGTCGACCGGCTGGGTCAGCTCGCCGGCCCCGTCCTCGGCGACGTCGATGACCTGGACCGCCACGCCGGTGATGTTGTCGTGGCCGCCGCGGGTCTTGGCCAGCTCGACCATGTCCTTGAGCGCGTCGCCGGTCGCGTCGGCCGACAGCTTCTGCGCGATCTCTTCCTCGACGGGGAAGTAGTCGTGCAGGCCGTCCGAGCACAGCAGCAGCCGGTCGCCGCGCTTGAGCGTGACGTGCGCCATCTCGACGCCGACGTCGGCCGAGACGCCGATCGCGTTGACCAGGATCGTCCGCAGCGGCGAGACCTGGGCCTCTTCGATCGTCAGCTTGCCCTCGATGACGAGGACCTCGGCGACGGTGTGATCGGTGGTGATCTGCGACGAGCGGCCGTCGCGGATCAGGTACGTCCGGCTATCGCCGACGTGGGCGACGAACGCCTCGGGGCCGGCGACCAGCACGACGTCGAGCGTCGTGCCCATGCCGGCCTTGTCGGCCTCGTTCTGCCCTCGCTGGAACACCGCCTGGTGGGCCGACAGCACGGCGCTCTGCAGGAGCTGGACGATGCTGCGGCGACCCACGTCGGTCGGCGCGCGCTTGAACGCGTCGATCTCGGGGTGCGAGTCCTCGAGCGCCTTGCGGACGGTCTCGACGGCCATGGCCGAGGCGACCTCGCCCGCGGCGTGGCCTCCCATGCCGTCGGCCACGATGAAGAAGCCTTGCGAGGCCTCCATATACGCGGAGTCTTCGTTGTGTTCGCGCACGACTCCGACGTCGGTCACGAGCCATGCTTCGAGCGTCACGCGCGAGGCTTCGTCTTGAGGAACGGCCGCCATCAGTCGCCTTGTGGACCGGAATTCTCACCTGCCGCGCCTTGTGCAGCAAGGGTGAGATCCCAAATGCGTCCTATGGATTTGCTGTGCATCGAATGAAAATGGGCGGCGGAGGCTTTCCCACCGACGCCAAAGCGGTTCCCTGCGCGCCGAGCCGTGATCGGCATAATTCGATCGCCGCCGGCTCCTGGTCCACGGTGATGAAGCCCCGTCCGAGGCGCTGGGCCACGGCCGCGGTCGTCCCCGAGCCCGCGAACCAGTCCGCGACCCGGTCGCCGGGCGCGGTCACCGCCGACAGGATGCGCTCGACGAGGCGCTCCGGCTTCTGCGAGGGCCAGCCGGTGCGCTCGCGATCCGAGTGATTGAGGGTCTCGATGTCGGTCCACCAGTCCACCGGAACTTTGCCTGCCGCGACCGGATAGCGATAGACCCGGCCGGTCTTACGATCGGTCTTTTCTTGCACGCCGTCGACCAGGCGCATGTGGGAGCCCCCTCTACGGGGCACCCGGATCGCGTCCGGGTAGAACGCCCAGCCGGCGCCGCGCGCGTACCACAGGATGGTGTCGTGCTTGCGGCCGAAGCCGCGCCGGCCCTTGCCGCCGACGGCGTAGCACCATACGATTTCATTGACGAATTGCTCGCGACCGAACAGTCGGTCTAGCGCGATCTTGACGTAGTGGACCGCGCGATAATCCAGGTGCACGAACAGCGATCCGGTGGCGGTCAGCACGCGACGGCTGTGCTCGAGGTAGGGCAGGAGCCAGGCGACGAACGCGTCGGGGTCGTCGGCGCGATCGGCGTAGGTGTGGCCGCGGCCCTGGCGGACGATGCCGGTGCCGAACGGCGGATCGATGTAGATCGCGGCGAGCGCGGCGTCGTCGATGGTGGCCAGCTCGGCGAGCGCGTCGCCGCGGACCAGGTGATCGGCGGGCGCGGCGCGGCCGAAATCGAGGACGTCGCCGGCCGGAGCGCGCGGCGCGACGTCATCGAACGCCAGCTGCGCCTCGCGCCGGTTCGCCATCGCGGTCACAGTACTATGGTCGCATGCGGTTTTGTCCGTGGTACCCGCTCGTCGATGCCCGGGATCTCGCGCCGGCCGGCGAGGGCGTGCTGCAGCTGCGGCTGGCGTCCGGCCTCCTCGATTATCCGACCGGCAAGAGCGCGATGGTTTACTACGAGCACGCCGCGAGCGTGGCGGCGGCGGCGGCGCGCTGGGCGCTCGCGCACGGTAGCGAGGGCATCGTCTGCCGGCACTTGATCGAGGTCGAGCCGACTACAGACCTGGCGGCATTTTGTGCGAAGTTATTCGACGAGTTCGTGCGCCGCTTCGGTGCGTCGCCCAGCCCGGGCACGCTAGCGTTTCACGGACAACCTCGCCGAGAGCCTCGATGAAGCTGGTCGAAGCAGAGTCCACGGGCCCCGTCGAGGGCGACGACGCGCTGGTCACGCCGCCGCGTCCCCCGCACCGCCGGGTGTCGGTGTCGCTGCTGTTCACCTTGACCGTGCTGATCGGCACGGTCGTGACGATCTACGCGATGTTCCCGGCGCGGCATAACTTGCTGATGACCGAGACCCTGGCGCTGCACCGCGAGCCGCCGGTCTGGGACCTGAACGCGCCGAGCGGCGCGGAGGCCCGCGGCTGGGTGATCGGCGTGGTCGGCAACAACCCGCCGCTGCCGGGCGACCACACCGCGACGGCGACGACGGTGATCGGCGCGGCGCGCCGCGACATCCTCAACCGCGCCGCCGCCGTGCTGCGGGTGCGGATCAACGGCGACGAGGTCACGTACCTGGTGCAGCACGCGCGCGGGATCCCGCCCGGCGGCGTCGAGCAGACCGACGGCGAGCTGCGGGCGATCGCGTGGCGCGCCGGGCCGTACACCGTGATCGCCGTCGGCGCCGACGCGACCGCGGCGAGCTGGCGCACGGCGTTCCACAAGTGAGCCGCTAGTCGTCGTCCTCGCCGCCCTCGCCGTCGAGGTGCACCGCGCGGCGGATCGCGCCCTTGCCGAACTTGGCGGACAGCTTGTCGAGGGCGTCGCCGAGCCGCTCGCCGCGGGCGCGGGCGGCCTCGTCGAAGCCGAGCTGGCGGGGGGCGTCGCGCGGCTCGAGCTGGGTCGCGGAGATGCCGCACAGCCGGACGCGGCCGCCCTTGCGCGGCTCGATCGCGACCTTGGACAGGAGCTCGATCGCGGTGCGGGCGAGCAGGCCGCCATCGCTGGTCGCGGCGCCCAGGCTCGTGCGGCGGGTGATCTGGCGGAAGTCGTCGTACTTGATGATCAGGACGACGGCGAGCGCGCGCAGGTCGGCCGCGCGCAGCCGGGCGGCGACCCGGTCGGCCTGGTGGAGCAGGATCACGGCGAGCTCGCCCTTGTCGTCGACGTCGTCGTCGAAGGTCTCCTGGTGGCCGACGCTGACCGGGTCGCGCTCGGCGACGACCGCGCGGTGATCCTCGCCGCGGGCGAGCGCGGCCAGGTGGTGGCCGGTGGTCGCGCCGAGCCGGCCGACCAGCGCGCGCTCGGGGTAGCGCGCGACGTCGCCGATCGTCGACAGGCCCATCGTCGCGAGCGCCTGGCGGGTGGCCTCGCCGACGCCCCACAGCCGGGTCACCGGCAGCGGGTGCAGGAACGCCAGCAGGCCCTCGGGCGACACCACGCGCAGGCCGTCGGGCTTGTCGATGTCCGAGGCGATCTTCGCGGCCAGCTTGATCGGCGCGATCCCGACCGACGCGACCAGGGCGAGCTGCTCGCGGACCCGGCGCTTGATGTCGCGCGCGATCGTCGGGCCGTCGCCGCGCAGCCGCTCGCTGGCGGTGACGTCGAGGAACGCCTCGTCGAGCGACAGGCCCTCGACCTCGGGCGAGTAGTCGCCCAGGATCGCGAAGAACTCGTGCGACGCCGCGGCGTAGCGCTCCATGTGATGCTGCACGACGATCGCCCTGGGGCAGCGCCGCAGCGCCTCGGCCATCGGCATCGCCGAGTGGATCCCGAACTGCCGCGCCTCGTACGAGCACGCCGCGACCACGCCGCGCCGGGCCGAGCCACCGACCAGCACCGGCTTGCCGCGCAGGCTCGGATCATCCCGCTGCTCGACCGCCGCGTAGAACGCGTCGAGGTCGACGTGCAGGATCGTCGGCACGGGCCGGTCGGACGCTAGTGCGCCGGCGCGAACATGATCGGCCCGCGGAACACCAGCACCACGATCACGACGATCGCGACCAGCAGCAGGCTCCACGGCCACTGCGCCACGGCCGGGCGTTCACCACGGCTGAACTTTGCGACCCGGGCGCGAACGAAGCCGTGCACTGGCAGGATCCCGAGCACGACGACCGCCAGCTTGATGTGGAACCAGCCGGCCCCGGGCTGCGCGAAGATGTTGCTGGTCGGGTGCGTGCCGCCGGGGCTGAACGCCATCCCGAGGCCGCACACGATCGCCAGCGAGGCCGCGATGTCCATGGTGAGCGCCAGCGACCGCTCCATCAAGGTCAGCTTGTCGAGCACGTCCTTGGGGGCCTGGGCGTGCAGGCGCAGCAGCCAGTACACCGCGAACATCGAGCCCAGCCACAGGAAGTCACCGATGATGTGTCCTGCCTTCAGCCACTCGTACATGGCCGGCAGGTTAACACCGATGTCGGGCCACCGCTGGTCCCCGGGCCGAGGTATGCTGCGCGTCAGCTGTCGTGGCTCGCGTCCTAAAGATCTTCTTCCACGATGCCTGCTTCGACGGCACGACCTCGGCGGCGTTGTTCAGCGCGTTCTATCGCGACGTGATCGACCCCGGGGTCGAGGTCCGCCCGGTGGGCATGGTCCACAAGGACGGCAACCCGTTCGACGGCATCCCGCTCGACGCCGACGACCACGCCTGCGTCGACTTCCGGTTCTGCGCCGACCCGCGGATGCGCTGGTGGTTCGATCATCACCCGACGGCGTTCCAGCCGCCGATCCTGCGCAGCGTGTTCGAGCGCGAGCACCTGCCGACCTGGTTCTTCGACCCGTCGGCGCCGTCGTGCGCCGGCCTGATCGCCCGGGCGCTGACCCAGGGCTTTGGCTGGCAGCCGCCGCCGCACCTGCTCGAGGCCGTCGGCTGGGCCGACACGATCGACGCCGCGGCGTTCAAGACCGCCGAGGACGCCGTCGCCTTGAAGCTTCCGGCGCAGCGGCTCGCGGCCTGGCTCGCCCACGGCCGGTCGCCGGTCGACACCGCGCGCTACGTCGGGTGGCTGTCGCGCGACTCGCTCGCCGAGGTCGCCGCCCGGTCCGACGTCGCCGGCGAGCTGGCGCGGGTCGAGGCCGAGCGCGCCGTCGAGCTGGACGCGGTCACCCGGCTCGGCGTGTGGCGCGGCGACGTGATCGTGTTCGACCGGTTCGCCGAGCTCGGCGCGCGCAGCCCCGGGTTCCTCGGCTACCTGCTGTTTCCGCGCTGCCTGTACGCGGTGTCGGGCACGCGCGCCGAGCACAGCATCAAGATCTCCGTCGGGCTCAACCCGTGGACCGACCAGCCGCGCCGCCACGACATCGGCGAGCTGTGCGCCCGCCACGGCGGCGGCGGCCACGCCTCGGTCGGCGGCGTCACCCTGCGCCCCGACGAGCTCGACCGCGCCCGGGCGACGTTCGACGCGATCGTCCACGAGCTGACGACGACGTAGCGACGCCGTCACGGCCATCCGCCGAGCCGGGCGCCGGCTCAGCGCTTGTGCTTCTTGGCCTTACCCGGCTTGTCGGGCTTCTTGGGCTTCTTGCCGGGCTTGCTGTCGCGGAGCGGGCGGGGCTGGCCGGTGATCGCGGGCTGGCCCACGGCGGCGAGCCGGTCGAGGCGCTCGCGCAGCGTGGTGGTCAGGGCGCGGAGGTCGGAGACCTCGTCGCGCAGGCGGCGCAGATCTTCGGAGGCCGAGGTCCCCGCCTCGAGGTCGCGGATCACCTCGCGGCCGCGGCGGCGCAGGCGGCCGTCGAGCTCGCGGTCGATCATCCGGCGCAGCGCGGGGATCGCGGCCGGGTCGCCGATCAGCAGCAGGGCCTCGACCGCGGCGGCCTGGACGCGGAAGTCGCGATCGCCGAGCAGGTCCTCGAGGCGCTCGCGGACGTCGCGGGCCTCGCGGTCGCGGCGGCCGCGCATCAGCACGGCGAGCGCCATGGCGGCGGCGCGGCGGCCCTGGGTGACCCGGCCCCAGCGCACGCCGTCGAGCAACAGGCCGAGCGCGGCGTCGTCGCGGGCCTCGGCGAGGCCGCGGTAGGCGTAGTGGCGGACGATGTCGCTGAACGAGTCGCGGCTCGCGGCGAGGCGCAGGAGGTCGCTGACGCGCGGCGCGCGGGTCTTGCCCAGCGCGAGCGCGGCCTCGGCCTCGACGAAGTAGCTCGGGTCGCCGCGCTCGACGATCGCCGAGAGCGCCGCGGCGGCCGCCGGGTCGAAGGTGAACTCGCCGAGCGCGCGGGCGATCATCCGGCGGGCGCGCGGGTTGAGCTCGCGGCCGAGCGCGTCGATCAGCCGGTCGAGCGCCGCCGGCGTCCGCACGGTCGCCAGGCCCAGGGCGGCCGAGCCGCGCACCGCCCAGAACCGGTCGCCGACCAGCGCCTCGCCCAGCGCGCGCTCCGCGGCCGGGCCACCGCGGCGGGACAGCGCCTGCGCCGCGGCCGAGCGGTCGATCGCCAGGGTCGCGCCGGCGAGCTCGGCGAGCCACACCGGCTCGGGCTTCTTGATCTTCTGCGACGACAGCACGATCCGGCCGGGATCGAAGATCGCCTGGCTCGGCTCGCCGTCGAGCGCGAGGTGGAACACCTGCTTGGCGTCGACGATGTCGAGCGCCACGTCGACGTCGCGCTCGCCGAGCCGGAACCGGACGCGGGTCGGGATCGTGAACAGCGGCGTGCGCGGATCGACCTTGTGGACCTGCTCGACCGCGACCGTCGCGATCCGCGCGTCGGGGTCCCAGCTGAGCTCGACGTCGAGCTCGGGGTGGCCGGCGCCGTCGATCACCCACTGGCTGAAGAACCAGTCGAGGTTCTTGCCGGTCGCCTCCTCGATCGCGCGCGCCAGGTCGCGCGACTCGACCACGCCGTGGCGATGTTTACCGAGGTAATAGGCGATCGCGCGGTCGAACGCCGCGTCGCCGATCACGTCGCGCAGCATGTGCAGCACGCGCCCACCCTTCTCGTAGAGGTGGTGGTCGAAGATGTCGATCGGCTCCTCGTAGTGCTTGGTCGCGATCGTCCGGCGATAGCGCCCCGAGTCCT
This sequence comes from Kofleriaceae bacterium, assembly GCA_036404335.1. GTDB lineage: Bacteria > Myxococcota_A > Polyangia > Haliangiales > Haliangiaceae > JABFXX01. The sequence continues at coordinate 4,743 of DASWOO010000222.1, read as the reverse complement.
CGCCGAAGTACATCTCGGCCCACTCGTCGAGCTCGAGGTCGGCGGCGTCGCGGCCCTCGTGGTGCTCGCGCCAGATGTACTCGCTGTAGGTCGCGAAGCCCTCGTTGAGCCAGCCCTCGCCCCAGTCGCGGCAGGTGACCAGATCGCCGAACCACTGGTGCGCGAGCTCGTGGGCGACCAGCGCGTCGACGTCGTAGTCGAGCGCCGCGCGCTCGTCGAGCAGCACGGTGTCGGTCAGGGTCGTCGCGCTGGTGTTCTCCATGCCGCCGAAGATGAAGTCGGCGACGAACACCTGGGCGTAGCGCGGGTAGGGGTACGGCACGCCGAACTTCTGCGAGAACAGCTCGAGCATCTCGGGCGTGCGCGCCAGGGTGCGCTGCGCGGCGGCCTCGCGGCCGCGCTCGACGTAGTACACGACCGGCAGGTCGCGCCACCGGGTCTCGATCGTCGCGAAGTCGCCGATCGCCAGGGTGACCAGGTAACAGCTGTGCGGCACGTCCAGGCGCCACGCCAGGGTCCGGCGATCGCCGTCGGTCCGGTCGGACACCAGCGTGCCGTTCGACACCGCGAACAGCGGGGCCGGCACGGTCACCGTGACCTCGCTCGACGCCTTGGCGTTGGGCGAGTCGAAGCACGGGAACCAGTAGCGCGAGTCCTCGTCCTGGCCCTGGGTCCAGACCTGCACCGGCTTGTCTGGGTAGCCCGCGTCGGGCGCGATGAAGTACAGGCCGCGCCGCGGCGAGCCGTGGTAGCGCACCGCGATCACCAGCTCGCTGCCCGCCGGCGCGCCGCCCGCGAGCTCGACCCGCAGCCGGCGGCCGTCGTGGCGAAACCCGGCGCCCGCGCCGTTGACCGTGACCGCCTCGATCACCAGCTCGACCGCGTCGAGCTCGACCGCCACCGGATCCGGCGCGATCACCCGGGTGTGCAAGGTCGCGGTCCCGGCGACCCGGCGCGCCGCCGGATCGACCTCGATCACGAGCGCGACGTGCTGGATGTCGACGACGCGATCCGGCGCCCACTTCGGCCGGGTCCCGGGGAAAGCAAACTCGCGATTCATCGCGTCGACGATATCAGGATCCGCGCCGGCGACCTCGCGACGCGCATCGGGTTCGCGACGCGCTCAGGGGACGCGGGCGCGCGGGACCTCGAAGTTGCCGGGGCCGGCGCTCCAGGCCACGTACGAGGTGACCATGCCGGTCCCGGCCGCGCCGGGCCACACGAACAACCCGGCCGATCCGGCGCCGTAGTCGTAGAGCGACACCAGATCCGCCTTGTGGTCGCCGTTGAAGTCACCGGCGGTGATCTTGGCGTTCTTGGACTCGAAGTAGCCGGACGGGACCGACCATCGCAGGTGCGCGGAGGTCGCCGTGTCACCGGTCGCCGTGGTCCCCGGGAACACGAAGAGCCCGGCCGCGCCCGCGCCGTAGTCGTAGAGGACCATCAGGTCGGCCTTGTTATCACCGTCGAAGTCGCCACCGGCGATCTTGCAGCGGTGGTAGTCGAGGCTGTTCTGGCCGCCGAACCACGCGCGGTAAGCTGCGGACGAGGTGCTGGTGTGGCCCGCGGTCCCGGGCCAGATGAAGATGCCGGCCGAGCCCGGGCCGTAGACGTTGCTGTAGTCGTACAGCCCGATCACGTCGGCCTTGCCGTCGCCGTTGAAGTCGCCAGCCGTGATCTTCGTGCGCGAGAAGTCGAAGCTGCCCGTCGGCGTCGTCCACACCGTGTACGGCGCGGTCGCCGTATCGCCCGTGGCGGTCGTGCCCGGGATCACCAGGAGGCTGGCCGACAGGTTGCCGTTGTCGAACAGCACGAGCGCGTCCGCATACGCGTCGCCGTTGAACTTGCCCGCGGTGAGCTTGGCCTTCTTGGCGTTGAACGTCCCGGTCGCCGCGTGCCAGACGCTGTAGGGCGAGGTCACGTTGGCGCCGACGGTCGTGGTCCCCGGGACCACGAACAGCCGAGCTTCCGAGCTGCCGTAGTCGTCGAGCAGCAGGACGTCGGTGAGCCCGTCCCCGTTGAAGTCGCCGGCGGCGACCTGGGTTGCGCTGACGTCCAGGGCGTTGGGCCCGGCGTACCAGGCGCGATACGGCACGCTGGCGGTGCTACCCGATCCGGCGGTGCCGGGGAACACCCAGAGCCCGGCGACCGCGTTGCCAGGATACTGATACAGCGCCATCAGGTCGGCGTAGCCGTCGCCGTTGAAGTCGCCGGTCACGCCGCCGCCGACCACCATCGGGTAGTTGCAGGCGACGCCAACCTCGTCCCACGACTGGCCGATCAGCTCGACCTGCGCCGGCGAGTAGCCCAGCGCGAGCGCCGCGTCGACGACGCCCTGGCAGCCCTGGGTAAACGTCGACGACGAGGTCCAGTATCCGGCGTTCGCGGCGTACCACGCCTTGGCGGCTTGCTGCACGCCGGCGGCGGTCGCCGCGCCGGTGTTGGGATCGACGCCGGACAGCCGGCGCGCCGAGCGGCAGAACGCCTTGTTCATCACGCCCGACGAGTAGTGCGGATCCATCCCGCCGACGGGGAAATTCGCGGCGTTGTCGATTGACATGGTATCGGTGGTCGGATCGCACATGTAACGCAGCGCGGTGTTCGTCACGCGAACGTCGCGCCCGATGTCGAAGCTCGCCGTGGACGGCGAATAGTAGAACTTTGCCGCGGTGGCAGCGATGTCGGAGAACGACTCGTTCATCGCGGCCGCCATCGTGTAGTCCACGGGCAAGTTGGAGTGCTTCTCGGTGAAGCCGTGGTTGATCTCGTGGGCGACGACGTCGAGGCCGCCGGACATCGGATAGTAATGGGTGCCATCGCCGTCGCCGTAGGCCATGTCCGTGCCGTTCCAGAACGCGTTGCTGTAGTTCGTGGAGTAGTGGACGCGGCTGAGGACCTTGTAGCCGGCATTGTCGATCGAGTTGTAGCCGAACCAGTCCGACAGCGCGTTCAACGTGATCTTCGTGAAGCCGTGCGCGTCATTGCCGGCCGTGTCCGTGAAGGTCGTCGACGACGACGAGAACACCGTGCCGATCGCCTCCACCCAGCCATCGGTCTTGGCGCACGCGTGGGGGCATCCCCCACCTGGCGGATTGTTAGGATCGTCCCAGACGTCCCAGCCATGATTAACGTTGTTGGTCTTGAACTTCGGGGCATCCATGATCCAGCTGTTGCCACCGCTGTTGCTGATGTCGAGGTTGGCGTTCCAGTAGCGCGAGACCTTCGCATTGCCACCGTAGCCGCTGCCTTCGGTGGTGGCGAGACCGTTGAACTGGTCGAGGATCGTACCGTTCAGGGCATCGATGAAATAGTTCCATCGCCCGGCCCGCAGCCCGCCCTGCGGGTCGGTGAAGAAGGTGACGTGCCAGGCGAGGTGCGCGACGCCCTTCGCCGACGGCAAGATCACGAGGTCCTGCGCCTCGTGCACGTAGGCTAGCTGCGCACCCGGCTGCGCGGTGCGCGCGTAGTCCGCCTTGGCGAACGCCAGCGCGGAGGCCGCCGAGACCGCCGGGTTGGTGGCGACGCCTTGCAGCGCTGCCAGGTTGCCGCCGAGGCCGGTGAAGCTGTTCGCGTCGGCGTGGACGACGATGTCGCCGCCCCACACCGGCACGCCGCCGTGCAGCTGCTGGAGGCGCACGTGATCGAGGCCGTCCATGCCACGGGTCGTCGACATGAGCTTGAAGTCGTCGAGCGTGGCCGACAGGCCGAGGTCCACGCGCCGGGCGCGCACGGCCGCCACCGCGTCATCCTCGAGCTTGACGCCGGCGGTGCGGACGAGCGCGACGGGGGCCTGGGTCGTGCCGACCGCTTGCAGGGCCGGGGCGATGGTCGGCGCCGGATCGACGCCCGGCGCGGCGTCCGGATCATCGGCGCAGCTTGCGATCGTCAAGGCCGCCAGCACGCCACAGAGCTTTTTCATCCTCACGAATATGTTCCTTTGTTGGGAAATGTAGTCTTGACTGGCACGTTGGGCGTGTCAGTCAGCTAGCTCGAGAAGACACGTAAAGAGCAATCGGGCCAGCAGGCAATCAGTGGCAATCGTGTTGTGCCAAGTGATTGCCAATGTGGTCAATCGCTTCTCGCGAGTCGGAGCTCAAGCTATTCGCAAGTCAGATTGATGTCAAGCGTGACGCGGTATGCGACACTGATACGGAACGCATGATTGCCAATGTTCCGGTGCGGTATCGGTACAACAGGAACGTTTTGTACCGGAGCGGCCTGTCGCAGGCGGGGACGACCGCTACCTCGCCATCGGCGGCAAAGCGGTCATCGGCTCAGATCAGATCAGGTCAGCTCGGCCAGGGCCTTGCCCAGGCGGTCGATGCCGGTCTCGATGTTCTGCATCGAGCAGGCGTACGACAGCCGGACAAAGCCGGGCGCGCCGAACCCCGAGCCGGGCACGACGGCGACCTTGCCGTGATCGACCAGCCAGTCGCACAGCGCGACGTCGTCGGCGAGCACCTGGCCGTCCGGCGTCCGCTTGCCGACGTAGGCAGCGATGTTGGGGAACGCGTAGAACGCGCCCTTGGGCTCGCGGCAGGTCACGCCGGGGATCGCGCGCAGCAGGCGCACCATCGCCTGACGGCGCTCGTCGAACGCCTTGCGCATCTCGGCGACGCAGTCCTGCGAGCCGGTCAGCGCCGCGAGGGTCGCGAGCTGCGACGCGTGGGTCGGGTTCGACGTCGACTGGCCCTGGATCTTGGCCATCGCCTTGATCAGCGGCAGCGGCCCGGCGGTGTAGCC
>DASWOO010000221.1:0-5708 GCA_036404335.1 Kofleriaceae bacterium | reverse complement strand
AGCTCCTTGACGATCAGCTGCTTGGCGTTATCGAGCATCTTGCGCTCGCCGAACGACAGCACCTTGCTGCTCTTGAGCCGGTACAGGTCGCGATAGACCTCGGCGACGTCGAACAGCGAGCCGGTCTTGATCTTCTCCATGAAACCGCGATAGCGGCGGTTCCAGGTCTGCTTGTCGATGTGGACGTCCTTCTCGCGGAGGATGTCGAACACTTCCTCGATCTCCGAGGCGCTGGCCACGTGCCGCAGACCGACTTGCTCAGCTTTTTCCCTCGGCACGAGGATCTGCATGCCGGTCGCGAGGACCTTCAGCACGTAGAAGGAACACACCGACGTGTTGATCTCCTTCTTCTCGATACCGACAACTTCCGCCACGCCATGAGCTGGGTAGACGGCTTTCTCGCCGATTCTGAAGTCGCTTGTCTGCGTGCTGGGCACAGTGTGTTTCTCCTCTGCGGGTCTGGCCGGTCCGTCGTGACACCGCGGTGCCAGGATAGGGCCGCTGTCCAGAAAGGCCAAAAATTCTCGATAATTGATTCAATGAGCAGCGGGGATTGCACCCGGATCGTGATCGTGCCAGGTTGTCGCACGGGCATCGAAGCTCTCGGGGCTCTCGCCCGCGATCTGTCGGCTCCGACGCGGGATGCGCGCCTTGGGTTTCCCTAACGGGGGAGCGGAGGATATCAATGCAGCGCGCGATGGCCAGCCAATTCTTCGGCCGGCGGGTGAGTTGCGGTGCGCCAATTGTAATCTCAGCTACTTGGCAGGCAAGAAAAGCCCAACAAACCGGGCGCGGGGAAAGGTCTGATACCCTGTGGTTCGAAGTGCGCGGTTCTCTCGGTCAGATCCTCGTCCTGCAAGGCGTGATCGACGCGAGCGCCTTATCGGACGCGCTCGCGCACCAGAGCGGTCGGCATCCGCTGGCGTCCGAGCTGTACGTGCTCGGTTACGCAAGCGAGCGGCAGCTGTGCATGGCGCTGTCGGCGCAGACCGGCTGGCCGGGCATCGTGCTCGACGAATCGGTGATCCGGCTCGACGTGCTGGAGTACGTGTCGCTGGAGTGGGCGCGGATCTTTTCCGCGCTGGTCGTGCACGAGGACGCGCAGACGCTGGTGATCGCCGCGGCGCGGCCCGAGGACGCGATCGTGCCGGCGCGCGAGCTCGCCGCGTCGCGCGGCAAGAGCGTCGAGCTGCGCATCGCGCTCGATGTCACGCTGGCGCGCACGATCCGCGTCGCGTTCGCGCGCTGGAAGACCGGCGCGCAGCACCTGATCGGTAGCGAGGCCGAAGCCGGGCGCGGCCACACCGCGCACCTGGCGGTCGTGCACCCGGATCGCGACGACGATGATCATCGGCGGGCGCAGCGCGCGCTGGCGGAGGAGGCCGCGCGCAGCATGCACCACGATGATCTGCCGTCGGAGGAGATCAGCAGCATCGGCAGCGTCACGGTCACCGGCGACTGGCACGTGCCCAACGTGGCGACCACGCCGAACGAGCTGTCCGAGGCGGAGATCGAGGACCGCACGATCGAGATCGCCGCGGATCTGGATCGGCTCGGCGACGAGCCGCCGGCCGAGCCCGGCTCGGGGCGGATCCGCGCGCTGGTCGTCGACCCGGATCCGCAGAACCGGATGCAGATGGTGACGCAGCTCGAGCACCTCGGCCACGAGTGCCAGGCGGCGTCGACCGGCGTGCAGGCGCTGCAGCTGCTGTCGTCGCTGGCGTTCGAGCTGGTGTTCGCCGACATCGCCACGCCGGGCCTCGACGGCCTCAAGATGTGCCGGGCGATCAAGCGCAGCAAGCGGCTGGCGCGGTGCCGGGTGATCGTGACCTCGGCGGTGGTCGACTCCGGGCAGGTCGCCGACGAGGAGCTGACCCGGCACGGCGCCGACGGATACCTCGAGAAGCCGCTCGACTCGCGCCGGCTGCGCCGCCTCTTGCGCGACATGTCGAGCGAGGAGCGCGGTGATCACGAGGCGCTCCTGGCCGACGCGCTCGGCCGCTATCACAAGGGCGATCTCGAGGGCGCGATCGGCGCGCTGCGCGGCGGACTGACCAGCGAGCCGTCGAGCCCCAAGCTGCACTTCATGCTCGCCAACATGCTGCAGCGCGCGTCGCGCTGGGCCGAGGCCGTCGACGAGTACGAAGCCGTCGTCGAGCTTCAGCCGGCCTACTTCCCCGCGCTCACCCGCCTGGCCTACCTCTACTTCCGCCAGGGCCTCCACGCCCGCGCGGTCGAGACCTGGCGCCGCGCCCTGCCGGTTTGCGAGGATCCCGCGCTGCGCCGGAACATCGAGCTGTTCATGCGCAAGCTCGTCGCGGATATGCAGAAGTCCGAGTCGGCGTAGCCGTCAGCCCAGGGCGCCCGGGTTCATGATCCGATCGGGATCGAGCGCGTCGCGGAGGGCTTGCAGGTAGCTGTCGAGCTGCTCGGCGCGGGCGCCGAGCAACCAGCCGCCGGCGGACTGGGCGGCGGATTCGGCGGCGGCGAGCAGGGCCGGGTCGTCGGTGATGCCGTCGCGCGACAGGGTGAGGAACACGACGGCGCCGTCGGCATCGAAGCGCGAGATGTGGGCGCGAAGGTCGGCGCCGAGGCGGGCGAGCGAGGCGCGGACGGCGTGATAGACCGGGCGCAGCTTGGACGGCGTAGCCATGACCTGCAGCGTCGGCTGCGGGCCGGGGGTCGGCTCGCCGGCGTGGAGCCGGCGCCACCACAGGTCGGCCATCGCCGAGTCGGTGGTCTCGCCGCCCTCGGCGACGACGGCGCTGGTCAGCAGATCGCGATCGCAGGCGGCGAGGTCGCTGGGGCCGGCGGTGCCGGCGCACAGCAGCGCGCTACCGGGCGGCAGCGCCAGGCCGGGGTAGTGCACGGCGGCCTCGCGGGCGTCGTAGATCCGCATGCCGGACGGCGCGGCCTCCTCGCGCAGCGCGAGGTAGACGGCGCTGATCGCCGCGTCGACCGACGGCAAGAGATACGCGGCGACCAGGCGGGTGTCGGGGCGGATATGGATCCGCAGCACGGCCGAGGTGATGAAGCCGATCGTGCCCTCGCTGCCGCACAGCGCGCGCGCGAGGTCGGGGCCGGTCGAGCGGCGGGGCGCGATCCGGGTGTGGACGGTGCGGCCGTCGGCGAGCACCGCCGAGACGCCGACGACGGCATCCTCGAAGAAGCCGTGGCGCGCGCTCGACTTGCCGGGCGTACGGACGGCGATGATGCCGCCGAGCGACGAGGTCAACACGACCGGCGGGTAGTCGCCGATCGACAGGTTGCGCGGCGCCAGGATGCGCTCGAGGTCGAGCCCGGTCAGCCCGGCCTGGGCGTGGACCAGCAGCGAGGTCTCGTCGAGCTGCAGCACCTGGTCGAGGCGACGGCTCGAGACGTAGACGCGCGGGCGCTCGTCGGCCACGCGGGTCGGCCGGCCGCCGGCGCCGAGCGGGTGGACCGCGGCCTTGTACGATCCCGCCCGGCGGATGACCTCGGCGACCTCGGGTGCCGAGCCCGGCGTGACCCGCCAGCTGCCCGGCGTGCTCGCCTCGTCGAGGCGCTCGACATGCGCCGCACCGGCGGCGTCGATCAGCTCGCGCTCCAGCGTCATCGCCGGCCTCGCGGCGCCAGGCCCATCTTGCCGGGGTTCATCACGCCGTCGGGGTCGAGCGCGGTCTTGGCCGCCTCGAACAGCGCCATCGCTTCGCGGTGCTCGCCCGCCATGTACGGCGCCTTGAGCAGGCCGACGCCGTGGTGGTGGCTGATCGTGCCGCCGACCCGCGTCGTGGCCTCGAGGCCGTCGCGCCAGATCGCGTCGTAGATCCGCTCGGCGGCAGCCGCGTCGTTGGCCGTGCCGGCGAACGTGAAGTAGATCGAGCAGCCGTCGGCGTAGGCATGGGAGAAGTGCGCCATGACCAGCGCGTGGCGGCCGATCGCCTCGCGCACCGAGTGGTACAGGTCCGTCAGCCGCTCCCAGCTCGACGCGACCTCCATCGTGTCGACGAACGCGCCATCGCGGAACATCGGCGACATCCGGTACGACACCGCATAGCGGTGGCGCAGCCACGCCCAGCCCGGCTCCTCACCCTTGTCGCGCGCGCCCGCGGCCTCGAGCTCGTGGAACGTCAGCGCCGCCTCGACCTCGGTCCGGATCCGCGCGCCCTCGAGGCCGATGATCAACCGGCAGCCGCGGCGCGCGACCTTCTCGGCCACCGTGCCGACCAGCTTGTTGACGAGGTTACTCTGGCCCAGCGCCGCGTGCATCGCGCCCTTCTTCAGGTGCCGCGCCTTGGCGAAGTCCATCAGCCGCGCCATCACGCCGTCGGGCTTCTCGGGCGGCGGCCCGGGCCACGCCGGCAACGCCCCGGTCTGCACCTGCGGCCTGGGCGGCGCGATCACCTGCGGCGCCGCCTCGGCGTCGTGATGGCTGAACGAATTCAGGAACGTGTCGAGCTCGTCGTATAGCCGCACCACCGACGGCCGCAGCCCGCGCTGCAGCACCCGCCGGATCGCCTGCAGCCCGGTCGCGACGTCATCGCACTCGAAGCCGCGAAACACCCGGAGCTGCGGCGCCGGCGACAGCCGCAGCCGCGCCGAGGTGATGATGCCCAGCGTGCCCTCGCTGCCCAGCAGCAGCTGGGTCCAGCTCGGCCCGCGCAGCGCCCGCGTCGGCCCGTCGGTCTCGATCACGTCGCCGCGCCCGGTCACCACGGTCAGCCCCGCGCAGCGGTCCTCGACCTTACCGTACTTCGTCGACAGCTGGCCCGCCGCCCGCGTCGCCAGCCAGCCGCCCACCGTCGAGCAGTAGATCGACGACGGAAAGTTGCCGAACGTGTAGCCGCGCCGCCCCAGCTCGCGCTCGAACCGCTCGCCCGACAGCCCGGCCTCGACATCGCACAGCAGCTCGTCGGCGTGGACCGCCCGCAGCTGCTGCATCCGCTTGGTGTCGACCGTGATCCCACCGAACACCGGCACCGCGCCGCCGCACACGCCCGAGCCACCGCCGTACGGCACGATCGGCACGCCGATCCGGCGCGCCAGCTTCACGACCTCGACGATCTCGTCGACGTGCTCCGGCCACACCACCGCGTGCGGCCGCGCCGCCGGCTTGTGGCCCTCGCGATAGCCGAGCAACAGCCGCGGCCACATGTCGCGCGAGTACGTGTCCAGATCGACCCCGCGCAGCGACACCCGCCTCGGCCCGAAGATCGCTTCGAGCTCGCGCTGCAAGCGCTCGATGTCGACGGCGACCGTCATGGGTCCGCGCACGATACCGCAGACCCAGCCTCACGGCCCGCCGGCGGACGGGCAGATCTCCGCGCGCCTGCCGCGGCTACGGATTGATCGGCGTGGGCGAGACGTCGCCGCCCGTGAAGGCCGGCGCGCGAATGAACCCGACGCCACCGCCACCACCGCCGCCGCCTCCGGGGTACACGTGTCCCTGTCCCGGCGCTCCATCGACATGGACACCGGCTCCGCCGGCTCCGCCGGCTCCGCCACCGCGGCTACCCGTGGCGCCACCGCTCGCAGGCGCCTGGGGGCTCGTCGGCTCACGCCCGTCCGCCCCCGGACCCTTGCCCGGGTCGGCGCCGGTGCCGCCCTGACCGCCGCCGCCACCGTTCGCATAAACGCTGGGCGGCGTGGTCCCGGCGCTCACCGACGGCGCATCGAGCACGATCATGCCGCCGGCGCCACCACCGCCACCACCGCTGCTCTTGTTGCCA
>DASWOO010000220.1:0-6451 GCA_036404335.1 Kofleriaceae bacterium | reverse complement strand
TCGAACGGGCAGGGCTCGAACGGGCAGGGCTCGAATGGCCAGGGCTCGAACGGGCAGGGCTCGAATGGCCAGGGCTCGAACGGCCAGGGCTCGGGGCAGGGCTCGGCTCAGCCGCAGAATGGCTCGAACGGGCAGGGCTCGAACGGCCCCGGATCGGGCTCGAACGGCTCGAACGGCTCCGCGCAGCAAGGCTCGAACGGCTCGAACGGCTCGAATGGCCAGCCCAGCGCCGACACCCCGCCCGGGCAGGGCCCGAGCACCCCCGGCGATCCCAGCGCCAGCGGCCAGCGCTCGCCCAACCCGCTCGGCGGCCAGCCGCCCAACCGCCCGCGCGGCAAGCGCCCGCACGCCCAGACCCCGCGGACGCCGACCGACGGCAAGCTCGACGACCTCGACACCGCGTCTCGCCGCCTGCAAAAAGACGAGGCCCGGCGCCGCGCGTCCGGCCGCGGCAGCGACCCGCAGCACGACTGGTAGCTACGACCGCAGGCGGCGCAGACGAAGGCGTGCGCGGCAGCGATCGCGCGCAACCTGCGGCCCCGCCGCCCATCGCCGCTCGCCTACCGGAGCTTGCTCGACAGCGCGCCGAGCAGGTCGTGATCGGCGGCGATCGCGCGCAGCGCCTGCGGCGACACCGTGCCCGCGTCGGCGAGCCGGGCCAGCGAGCGCTCGAGCGGGATCATGCCGGCGTCGCGGCCGGTCTGGATCGCCGACGCCAGCATCTGGAGGTCGCCCTTGCGCATCAGGTTGGCGACCGCCGTGGTGATCGGCACCAGCTCGATCGCCGGCGCGCGGCCGCCGTCGCGCCGCGGCAGCAGGTACTGTGTCACGACGGTGCGCAGCACGGCGGCGAGCTGCCAGCGCGCCTGGCGCTGCTGGGTCTCAGGGAACGCGTCGACCATCCGGTCGATCGCGCCGGCGGCGTTGGGCGCGTGCAAGGTCGCGAGCACCAGGTGGCCGGTCTCCGCCGCGGTCAGCGCCGCCGCGATCGTCTCGCGATCGCGCAGCTCGCCGAGCAGGATCACGTCGGGCGCCTCGCGCAGCGCGGCGCGCAGGCCGTCGGCGAAGCTGGTGATATGGCGGCCGAGCTCGCGCTGGTGGATCAGCCCGCGGCGCGGCCGGAACCGGTACTCGATCGGGTCTTCCAGCGTGATCACGTGCGCGGCGCGGCGCTGGTCGATCACGTCGATCAGCGCGGCGAGGGTCGTCGACTTGCCCGAGCCGGTCGGGCCGCACACGAGGATCAGGCCGTCGCGCTGATCGACGATCGCGGCGAGCTCGGCGGGCAACCCGAGCTCGGCGACGCTCGGCACCCGGTCGCGGATCAGCCGGGCGACCACGCCGGCGCCGTCGAGGTGATCGAACACGTTGGCGCGCAGCCGCACCCCGTCGAGCTCGAGGCTGTGATCGGTGCTGGCGCCGAGCGCCGCGACGATCGCGCCGAGCTCGGCGTCGTCGGCGAGCAGCTCGGTCGGCTCGAGCCGGCCATCGATCCGCAGCCGCGAGGCGCTGACCCCGCCGCGCCGGGTCGAGACGATGACGTCTGACGCGCCGCGCTCGGCGGCTTCGCTGACAAAAGGCGCCAGCAGGTGGCCGAGGCGTGCCAGGCTGTCAGCCGCGGCAGCGGGTGCGGCGATGGGCTCGACCGGCGCCGGCGCGACCGGCGCCGCGGGCTTGCTCGATGGCTGAGCCCACCAGGCGCCACCGGCGGGAGCCTCGCCCTTCGCCCTGGTCTCGTTCGGCGTCGTGGCCGCCGCTTTCGCGGCGGTCGCGGCGGGGGCCGGCCGCACCACCACGCGCAGCCCGGTCGCCGCCCGCTCGATCGACACCTGGTACGCCGCGCCGTCGGCGTCGTGGAACGTCACCGCCGCCGGCCCGGCGTCGAGCGACTTGCCGGCGAGCAGCGGCGCGGTGAACTCGGCCAGCAGCCGCGGCTCGATCGCCGGCATCGACAGCTGCTCGAGCTGGCCGCGCCGCCGCAGGCTCGGCACCTTGTCGGTCTCGAGGATGATCGCTTCGGCGTCGCGCAACGTCATCACGCGCAGCAGGGACTGGATGGCGGACATCGCGAAATATTTAGAGCAAGCGGCGCGCCATCCGGGCTCCGAGCGCCGTGGTAACGTGCTCCACCATGGCGGTCGATGACCTGCGCTCAGGCACCTGGGTAACCTACGTCGGAGGGCGCGCCACATCGGCCCGGCTCCGGCGTTGCCGGGTGGAGGTCGTGAGCGGCCCCGACGCCGGCCTGGTGCGCGACATCGAGGCCTCGGTGATCCGGGTCGGCGCGCGCCGCGGCAACGACGTCCAGCTCACCGACTCCAAGGTCTCCGGCCTGCACTGCGAGATCCGGCTCGACGATCGCGGCTATCGCCTGCGCGACCTCGACTCGACCAACGGCACCTACGTCTCGCAGCTGCGGATCAACGACATCTACATCCAGCCCGGCACGCAGATCGCGCTCGGCGGCACCCGGCTGCGCTTCGATCCGCTGGGCGACTCGGTCGAGATCGAGCTGTCGGACACCGATCGGTTCGGCTCGATGATCGGCCGCTCGGTCAAGATGCGCGAGCTGTTCGCCCGGCTCGAGAAGCTGGCGCGCTCCGACACCACGGTGCTGGTCACGGGCGAGACCGGGGCGGGCAAGGAGCTGGTCGCCGAGGCGCTGCACGATTACTCGTCGCGCCACGACGGGCCGTTCGTCGTGCTCGACTGCGGCTCGATCCCGCCCAACCTGATCGAGAGCGAGCTGTTCGGCCACGAGCGCGGCGCGTTCACCGGCGCGACCACGTCGTACCCCGGCGCGTTCGAGCGCGCCCACGGCGGCACCGTGTTCCTCGACGAGATCGGCGAGCTGCCGCTGACGATGCAGCCCAAGCTGCTCCGCGTGCTCGAGCGCAAGGAGGTCCGCCGGGTCGGCGGCGCCAAGACCATCGAGGTCGACCTGCGCGTCGTCGCCGCGACCAACCGCGACCTCGGCGTCGAGGTCAACCGCGGCCGGTTCCGCGAGGATCTGTACTACCGGCTCGCGGTCGCCCGCGTCCACGTGCCGCCGCTGCGCGAGCGCAAGGACGATCTGCCGCTGCTGATCGAGCACATCCTGTCGACCACGCCCAACGGCGAGACCGCGTCGATCGCGCAGGAGACGATCGACCTGATGATGAAGCACGACTGGCCGGGCAACGTGCGCGAGCTGCGCAACGTGATCGAGCGCGCCGTGCTGCTGTCGGAGTCGCCCGAGGACGAGGACTCGCTGCGCCGCGCCCCGGTCGCCGCGCCCCGGTCCGAGCCCAGCGTCACCGCTACGCCGTCGCACACCCAGACCTCGGCCGACGCCGCGATGACCGTGCCGGTCGACGTCGGCATCCCGTTCAAGCTCGCCAAGCAGAACGTGATCAGCGAGTTCGAGAAGCGCTACATCTCGCGCCTGCTCGCGCAGCACGACGGCAACATCTCGGCCGCCGCGCGCGCCGCCGGGATCGACCGCATGTCGATCCACAAGATGCTGCACCGGCTCGGCCTCGCGAATCCCGGCCGCGAGTAGCCCGCGCGCCCGGCGACACCTCGCGCGCGCTCCCGCACCACCGCGCTCAGCCGCTCGCTACCGCCGTGCGCCTGGCAGCGCTACCCGTTCGCTAACCGTGGATTGCTCGCCAGAGGCGCGCATCCGAGGGCGCGTGGCCGGCTGGGCACGCTGCTCGCAATGTCGTCGCGGCGATGATGATCCACCAGCCGAGCGAGCTCCGCACCTCCGTCGCCGAGCCCGCCGAGGATGAATCGTCATCGCTCGACTGGACGCTCGCGCTGGCGGGCGGCGACGGCGTGCGGCTGTCGGACTACGTCCAGCGCCGGTTCGGCCAGCGGATCCCCAAGCAGTACTGCTGCCTGCTCTGCGAGCGCTCGATGCTGCAGCACACGCTCGACCGGCTCAATCGGATCACGCCTCCCGAGCGTACTATGACGGTGATCGGCACCTATCACGGCGAGCTCGCGATGCCGCAGCTCGCCGGCCGGAGCGACCACGTGTTCCGCCAGCCCGGCACGCGCGACACCGGCCTCGCGCTCTACGTGGCGCTCGCGATGATCAAGCGCTGGAACCCCAACGCGGTCGTGACGATCACCCCGACGGATCACTACATCGCGCCGGCCGGCAAGTACCTCGAGCAGGTCCGCGCCGCGCGCGGCGTGGCCGCCGAGCTGCGCGACACCGTCGTGATCCTCGGCGCGACCCCGAGCGAGCCCGACCCCGAGCTGGGCTACCTGGCGCTCGGCGCGCGGCTGACCGAGGTCCCCGAGGTCCGCAAGCTGATCGGCTTTGTCGAGAAGCCGAGCGTGGCCCGCGCCCGCGAGATGCTCGCCGCCGGCGCGCTGTGGAACACGATGGTCACGTGCGGCACCGTCGACGCGCTGTGGGAGCTCGGCCGCGCCGCCGAGCCGCAGCTGCTCGACATCCTCGACTCGCTGGTCCCCCTGGTCGGCACCAAGGACGAGACCGACGCGATCGAGTACATCTATCGCGCCTACCTGCCGGTCAGCTTCTCGCGCGACATCCTCGAGCGCTGCCCCGAGCGGCTCGCCGCGCTCGAGCTCGGCGGCGTCGAGTGGAGCGACTGGGGCCGGCCCGAGCGGATCGAGAACGTCCTCGCGCTGCGCCGCGCGCGCGCGCTGTCTCCGGTTGGAAGCTTCGCCCTGTGAACACACCCAAGATCCCTGGCCCGACCCCTCCCATCTCTGAATCCGCCATCGCCCCGGCCGCCGGGCCCGACGGCCGCGCGCCCCACCCGGCGCCGGGCCGCGGCGTGTGGCCCGGCCGGCCGTACCCGCTCGGCGCCCGGTTCGACGGCTACGGCACCAACTTCGCCGTGTACAGCGGCGTCGCCGAGCGCGTCGAGCTGTCGCTGTTCGACCTCGAGGGTCGGCCCGGCGAGACCCGGGTCGAGCTCGACCGCGGCATCGGCAACATCTGGCATGCGTACCTGCCGCTGATCGGCCCCGGCATGCGCTACGGCTTCCGGGTCCACGGCCCGTGGGACCCGTCGCGCGGCCTGCGCTGCAACCCGAACAAGCTGCTCGTCGATCCGTACGCCCGCGCGATCTCCGAGGGCCTGCGCTGGGGCACCTCGCTGCGCGGCGACGACGGCAACGGCGGGCCCTCGACCGAGGACAGCGCGCCCGACACGTTCCGCTCGGTCGTGGTCCAGCCGTACTTCGACTGGGGCAACGACCGCCGCCTCGAGATCCCGTGGAACGAGACGGTGATCTAGGTCCACGTCAAGGGCCTGACCATGCGCCACCCCGACGTGCCCGAGCACCTGCGCGGCACCTACGCGGGGCTCGCCCACCCGGCGGTGATCAAGCACCTCAAGAGCCTGGGCGTCACCGCCGTCGAGCTGCTGCCGATCCACGCGTTCATCCACGACGGCTTCTTGCTCGACAAGGGCCTGCGCAACTACTGGGGCTATCACTCGATCGGCTACTTCGCGCCGCACCCCGAGTACGCCAGCGTGCACAGCGCCACCGGCGCGGTCGCCGAGGTCAAGCACATGATCCGGACGCTGCACCAGCACGGCATCGAGGTCATCCTCGACGTGGTCTACAACCACACGGCGAGGGCAACCACGAGGGCCCGCACCTGTCGCTGCGCGGCCTCGACAACCTCACCTACTACCGCACCGTCGCCGACAACATGTCCTTCTACATGGACTACACCGGCACCGGCAACACGCTGCAGATGCGCAGCCCGCACACGCTGCAGCTCGTGATGGACTCGCTGCGCTACTGGATCGAGGAGATGCACGTCGACGGCTTCCGCTTCGATCTCGCCAGCGCGCTCGCGCGCGGCCTGCACGAGGTCGACCGGCTCGGCGCGTTCTTCGATCTGATCCAGCAGGACCCGGTCGTGTCGCGGGTCAAGCTCATCGCCGAGCCGTGGGACGTCGGCGACGGCGGCTACCAGGTCGGCAACTTCCCGCCGGGCTGGTCGGAGTGGAACGGCAAGTACCGCGACTGGATCCGCGACTACTGGCGCGGCGAGCCCAACTCGCTCCCCGAGCTCGGCTCGCGGATCACCGGCAGCTCCGACCTCTACCAGCAGGGCGGCCGGTTCCCGCACGCCAGCATCAACTTCGTCACCGCCCACGACGGCTTCACCCTGCGCGATCTGGTCTCGTACAACGAGAAGCACAACGACGCCAACGGCGAGGGCGGGCGCGACGGCGAGAGCCACAACCGCTCGTGGAACTGCGGCGCCGAGGGTCCGACCGACGACGCGATGGTCCAGGCGCTGCGCCGCCGCCAGCAGCGCAACTTGCTCGCCACGCTGTTCCTGTCGCAGGGCATCCCGATGCTGGTCGGCGGCGACGAGCTCGGCCGCACCCAGCAGGGCAACAACAACGCGTACTGCCAGGACAACGAGCTGTCGTGGTTCGACTGGGAGCACGCCGACCACGAGCTC
>DASWOO010000219.1:0-5370 GCA_036404335.1 Kofleriaceae bacterium | reverse complement strand
TGGAATTCTCCTGGAGTGCGAATGAGAGACAGGCGCGGTGAGCGCCGTGGGTAGTTGGAAGTCCATTGAGCACGCGGCGTGCCGCGGCAAATCCTGCTAACTGTTGGTTCTGACTACCAGAATCTGAGCGCTGCAGCGCGGCGTGCGCGATCGCGCTCGGTCAACTGCGCAGGTCGGCCACGGCCACGCGAGCTGCGGCCGGCAGCCAACAATGCATGTCGGTCGTGTCGAGTTACGCAACGAAATGGGGGCTGCCAGGCACGGTCAACGCACCCCATCCACGGCGCGCGGCAGCACCGAGCCGCGACTCCCGACCCCCCTTCAGCGATTCTTGGAGGCGAGCTCGACGGCGACCTGGTCGCGCGCAGCGCGCGAGCTCACGCGACGGCCATGGCGGATCGTCAGGGTCGCCGGGACGCGGCCGATCTCGGGCGTCCATCGCGGCTTACCCACGACCGGCAACATCTCGGTGTTGCCGTTCTCGAGCACGTCGGAGTCGAAGGTGACGTCGAGCGCGGCGAGGCTCGAGGCCGCGTGAACCGTTCGGCAGCGCGTGACCGCGGGCGCTTCATCGCGCGTGATCTCGATGGTTTCGTAGGTCGGCGACAGGTCCGCCACGATCGCGCGGGCCAGCCGGCGGGCGTCGACCGCGGTCGGGCGCAGCGCGGGCTCCTTGCCCAGCATGCGCTCGACCAGATCACACAGCGCCTTCGGGGCGTTACAGACCTCGTGCAGCGGCTGCGGCGTGCGGGTCAGGTGCATGCACACGACCTCGGCAAGCGTTCGGCCGTCGAACGGCGGGCTGCCGGTCAGCGCCTCGTAGGCGATCACGCCGAGCGAGTAGATATCGCAGGGCGCGCCGATGTTGCGGCCGGTCGCCTGCTCCGGAGACATGTAGATCGGCGTGCCGGGCGTCAGGCCGTCGAGGGTAAGCCGGCCGCCGGGGCCGAGCCTGGCCACGCCCCAGTCGATGACGCGCAGCGGGTAGTCCGCGTCGGTCGGCGTGCACAGCAGGTTGTCCGGCTTGAGATCCCGGTGGACCACTCCCGCCTGATGCACCGCAGCCAGCACATCGGCGACGTCGGCGATCAGGGTCGCGACCTCGAGCGCCGGCAGGACCGGGGTGTACTGCAGTCGGTCCGCCAGCGTGTCACCGGCGACCAGCTCCATCGCGAGCCACGGCCGGTGATCCGGCAGCAGGTTGCAATCGTACACGCGAACGACGCCGGGGTGCCGCACGTCCTCGAGGATGGACCCCTCCTGGACCATGCGGGTGGACATTCCGGGCTGCCGGAGCAGCGCCGCGTGCATGACCTTGAGTGCCGCACGACGCGGCAGGACAGTGTGCGCAGCTTCGTATACAGTGGCCATTCCACCGCGCCCGATCTCTCGGATAATCCGATACCCACCCACCAAGGAATCGGGGCCAAGTTCGGCGAGGGGCTCGGACGTCATGATGGGTGCGTGTGTGCACGAAGCTCGCCAGGAGTTTTGCTATCCAGGATTCGTCAAATAGACCCGCGGACCCGGCGACTTGTGGCGCTGGCGCACGAAGCGAGATCGCAGCGAGCTATTCTGGCACGTGGCGTGCTCCCTCTCCCGAGGTCATGGGCACCCCGCAGCTCGAATGTCCGTCACCGGTACCCGCCGCGTCCGGACCGGCGCAGATGGCGCCGACTACCCAGGATCATGACGTACCTGCCAATCAATTCCCACCCGGATACCTCGTCTCGGCATATCGAATCGAGCGTCTGGCAGGCATGGGCGGGATGGGCTGGGTCTATCGCGCGCGCCACGAGGTGTCCGCCCGGCTCGTCGCGCTGAAGGTGCTGCGCGAGGATCAGCTCGCCTGCGAGCGCTCCGTCGATCGCATGATGCGCGAGGCGTCGATCCTCGCGTCGGTCGGCCACGCCGGCCTGCCTCGGTTCTACGAGTGCGGCCTGCTCGACGACGGCCGGCCATGGATCGCGATGGAGCTGGTCGAGGGCGTGTCGCTCGCGCAGAAGATGCGCGGCCCGGTCGACGCGGACGTCGTGATCGCGTTCCTCACCCAGGTCGCGAGCGTGCTCGCCGCGGCGCACGACCACGGCGTCATCCACCGCGACCTCAAGCCGGACAACATCATCCTCGTCCCCGACGACGCGCGCTATCCCGTGCGGGTGATCGACTGGGGCATCGCCCATCAGCTCGCCGGCGCGCGCTACACCAACATGAACGAGGCGATCGGCACGCCCACGTACATGGCGCCGGAGCAGGCGCGCGGCGGTCCGACGGGCGGACACTGCGACGTCTACGGCCTCGGCGTCGTCGCTTATCACGCGCTGACCGGCCGCGCGCCGTTCCTGGGCAGCAGCTCGGTCGAGATCCTGCTCCAGCACCTAAACCGCTCCGCCCCGGCGCTCGCGCCGCGCTGCCCCGATGCGCCGTACGGCCTGGTCGAGATGGTCGAGCGCATGATGTCGAAGAACCACACCGAGCGGCCGACGGCGGCCGAGATCGGCGAGCAGCTCGGCCAGCTGCGCCGGGCGCGCGCGACCTCGGCGTACCTGCGCGTCACCGGCGACGATAGCGGCGGGATCCCGCTGCCGGTCTACGAGGCGCTGCGGATGCCGGCCACCACCGTGGTGCGCGCGATGTGGCCCGAGCCGTCCGAGGACTAGTCTTCAGATCTGGCGCTGGGCGCGGCGCATCGCGTGCATGACGCGCGCACGCACCGCCTCGACCGAGTGAATCACGAGCTCGAGCGCGCCGCCGACGAATGCGTCGACGGCCTGCGGCAGGGAGTGCGAGGTCAGCGCGGTCGCGGGGCGCGTTGCGATCATGCTGACCGTCCAAAGCAGTCAGCGTGCCACTGACGAGCCCTCCGACGCCCGCCTGGCGGTGCCGTGGGCGTCCTTGCCGCGCTGCATCCGTGACGGACGCGCACGCCGAGCGCGACTAGCTGCGCTCGGGAGCCAGCGGCAAGGTGAACGAGAACTCGGCCCCCGCGCCCTGCGTGCTGGTGACCGCCATCCGGCCGCCGTGGGCGTCGACGATGCCTTTGGCGATCGTCAGGCCCAGGCCGGCGCCGCCCTTCTTGATCCCCCGGCGACCATGCCAGTAGCGATCGAATACGTGCGGCAGCTCGCTGTCGGCGATCCCCGGGCCGGCGTCGCGCACGGCGATCACCGCGTTGCGATCCTGGCGCTCAAGCGAGATCTCGATCGGCGCGCCGCGCGCGTGCTTGACCGCGTTGACCAGCAGGTTGTTGAGCACCTGCAGCACGCGGTCGCGATCCGCCGACACCACCGTCGAGCCCGGCGGCAGCTTGGTCGTGATCTTGCCGCCGGAGTCCTTGATCATCTGCGCGTGATCCGCGGACGCCTGTCGCACGATCGCCGACGCGTCGACCGACGCGCGCGCCAGGTTCAGGGCGCCGTTCTCGATCGCGCTGGCCTCCAGCAGGTCGCTGATCAGCCGCTCCGCGCGCTGCGACGCCCGCTCGATCGCGCCGAGGTAGCGCAGCGCGGTCTCGTTGACCTCGTCGCGCAGCGCCTCGCACGCCAGGCCGATCGCGTGCAGCGGCCCGCGCAGGTCGTGCGAGACCACGGCTAACACGTCGTCGCGCGCGCGCGCCGCAAACGTCGCCGCCTCGACCGACTCGCGCGACGCTGCCTCGGCCCGGCCGACCCGGATCGCGAACCGGATCCGCATCGCCAGCCGGCGCGGCGAGAGGTCACCGCGCGGAAAGTAGTCGGTGATGCCGGCGTCGACCGCGCGCTGCACCACGTCCTCGTCGATCTTGCCGATCAGCAGCACGATCGGCGCGTGGTCGCCGGCGGTCCGCAGCTGGCGGGTCAGATCGGTGCCCGTGGTGCCGGCGAGCTCCTCGTCGATCACCCAGCAGTCGGGGCGCGCGTCGCCGGCGCCGCGCGCGGCCTCGACGGTGAGCTCGGTCACCACCGCGCCCAGGTCGCTGTCCTCGATCGCCCGGCGCGTGGCCTCGCGCTCGCGAGCCTCGCTCCCGACGACCCAGATCCGGACACCCTCGGTCATAGCTTCCCTTCGAATGGAGACGGCGCGAACTCGGTGGCGGACCAGTAATTCCGCATGGCGTCCATGATCTGCTGGAATCGGCTCGGCGCCGCGGGCTTCACAAAGTACCCCGCCACGCCCAGGCTGAACGCCGCGTCGCGATCATTCGGATCATCCGAGGTCGTCAGGATCACGGTCGGGACGCGCTTGTAGCGCGGATCGCCGCGCAGCTCCTTCAGCAGGTCGAGGCCGGACATCCGCGGCATGCGGAGGTCCAGCATGATCACCAGCCGTTCGAGCGGCACCTCGCCGGTTCGCAGCACGCGCAACGCCTCCATGCCGTCGCGGGCGACGGTGATGGAGGCGATCTCGGAGGCCTGGGCGAGCGCACGGTGGACGTTCATCACGTCCAGGTCGTCGTCCTCCACGAGGAGGAGATGGATGCGCTGCGGCTTCATGTCCCGAGCGGGTTGTAGCAGGCGACTACGACGTCGTGTCGACGTCGCTGTGGCTCAGCGGCGAGCCCGAGGACACCGGCGGCGGGGTCGGGGCATGGCCGTTGGAGTGGGCCACCGGGATCGGGCGGCTGTGGCCGGCACCGGCCTCGGCCGGCTTCTGCTCGTGCCTCGGCTCCTCGAGCCGCCGGTACAGCGACCGGCGATCGATGCCGAGGATGCGCGCGGCATGGGTCTTGTTGCCACCGACTGCGTTGAGCACCTGGCGGACGTAGCGCCGCTCCATCTCGTCGAGCGTGATCAGCTCGCCGGGGGACTCGGTCGTGATCACGATCTTGCTGCTCTGGTGCTCCTGCACCTTGGACGGCAGATCGTCGACCGTGATCTCGTCGAGCCGGCACAGCGCGACCGCGCGCTCCATGCAGTTCTCGAGCTCGCGGACGTTGCCCGGCCAGTCGTAGTCCATCAGCAGGCGCGCGGCCGGGCCGGAGATGCCCTGGACCGGCTTGGTCGTGCGGCCGGCGATCCGCTTGAGGAAGTACTGGGCGAGCAGCAGGATGTCGCCGGCGCGGGCGCGCAGCGGCGGCACCGGGATCGCGACGACGTTGATGCGGTAGAACAGATCCTCGCGGAACCGCTTCTCCTCGACCTCGGTCTCGAGATCGCGGTTGGTGGCGGTGACGACGCGGGCCTCGAACGGCACCTCCTCGTCGCCGCCGACCGGGCGGACCTTGCGCTCCTGCAGCACGCGAAGCAGCTTGACCTGCATCTCGATCGGCATCTCGCCGACCTCGTCGAGGAAGATCGTGCCGGCGCCGGCCTGCACGAACAGACCCGCGCGCGACCGCTTGGCGTCGGTGAACGCGCCGCGGACGTGGCCGAACAGCTCGCTCTCGAGCAG
>DASWOO010000218.1:0-11356 GCA_036404335.1 Kofleriaceae bacterium | reverse complement strand
TCGGGCTCGGCGCTGACCTGCGCCTTGCACACCTCGCCGAGCAGGCGCCACGGGCCGCGGGTCGACTGGCCGCGCGCGTCGTCGAGCACGCCGAGGAACCGCTGCTTGGCGTTGCCGTCGCAGTAGGCGTGGCACGCGATCATCGCCGCCGCGAGCGCCGCGTGCGACGGGCCGCCCTCGGTCGCCGGCGTGTTCCAGGCCAGCAGCGCCGACCAGTCGCCGCACGGCTGGCAGGCGTCGATCAGCGCCTGCGGCCGCTCGACCGGCGGCAGCGCGGCGATCCGCGGCAGCGCGGCGCGGCAGCCATCGAGGTTGGCGGCTGTCGCGTCCGCGGCCGCGTCCGCGGGCGGTGCCACGGGCGCCGACGCCACCGGCTCGTCGCGCCGGGCCTTGCACCCGGCGATCGCGACCACGCCGGCGATCGCGATCGTCCACCTCACCCGCGGTCGACCTCGAGGTTGTACTTCTTGACCAGCCGGTGGATGTAGTTGCGATCGATGCCGGCCTCGGCGGCCGCCCGCGAGATGTTGCCGCGGTGGCGCGCCAGCAGCGCCATGAGATAGTCGCGCTCGAAGCTCTCGACCAGCGCGGCCTTGGCCTCCTTGAACGGCAGCTCGAGCACGTCGCTCGGCGTGCCCGAGGTCATGCCCGAGGTCATGCCCGAGGTCATGCCGGACGACGTCACCGCCGGCATCGCGCCGCTCGCCCGCCGCGGCTCGTCGGCCTCGCGGTGGCCCTCGCCCAGATCCGCCAGCGCCGCGTCGCCCAGCGACAGCGCGCGCTCGACGACGTTGCGCAGCTCGCGCACGTTGCCCGGCCAGTCGTGGCGCTCGAGCAGATCGGTCAGCGCCGGCGACTGCGCGAACGAGCCGCGGCCCATGCGCTCGGCGAACCAGGTCGCCAACGCCGGGATGTCCGCCTTGCGCTCGCGCAGCGGCGGCACGTGGGTCGACACCACCGCGAGCCGGTAATACAGATCCTCGCGGAACTGCCCGGCCTTGACCATCGCGCGCAGGTCGCGGTGGGTCGCGGCGAGCACGCGGATGTCGACGTCGACCGCCTGGGTCTCGCCGACCCGGCGGACCTGCCGCCGGTCGAGCACGCGCAGCAGCTGCGGCTGCAGGTCGAGCGCGAGCTCGCCGATCTCGTCGAGGAACAGCGTGCCCTTGTTGGCCGCCTCGATCAGCCCCTGCTTGTCGCTCGCCGCACCGGTGAACGAGCCCTTGGCGTGGCCGAACAGCTCCGAGCCGATCAGCTCGTGCGGGATCGAGCCGCAATCGACGACCACGAACGGCCCCTTGGCCCGCCGGCTCAGCTGGTGCACCGCCTCGGCGATCGCCTCCTTGCCGGTCCCCGTCTCGCCCTGCAGCAGGATCGTCGCCTCGGTCGACGCCGCCTTGGCCAGCAGCGCGAACAGCCGGCGCATCGGCGGGGTCGAGCCGAGCACGTCGCCGAACCGATCGCCCTGCCACTCGCCGAGCTCGACGCTCTGATCGACCGGCTCGACGTCGAGCTCGGTGTGCTTGCCGAGCCTCAGCCGCGACGGGCCGACCAGCACGACCTGGCCGACTCGCGCGCCGCCGTGCTTGGTGCCGTTGGTCGTGTCGAGGTCGCGAACCTCGATGCCATCGCGGCGCACGCGGATCTCGAGGTGGTAGCGCGACACCGTCGCGTCGGTGAGCACGAGGTCGTTGTCGGCGTGGGTCCCGACCATCGTCGTGCCGTCCTCGAGCACGTGCTCCGCGCCCAGGTCCGGGCCGGCCGCGACCCGCAGCCGGTAGCGACGCTCGAGGAGCTGACCGCTCGCCCCGTCGGTCAACAGCTGGGTATGGATCTCGCTCACCGGCCTTTGGTTGTACCGCAAACGGCCGGGATCGTGTCAGTTGGCCGGCGTCGTGGCGCCGGGCTTGACGTTGACGCTGGTCTGGTGCGATCCGTCCTCGCCGGTCACGGTGATCCGGTGCTGGCCGGCCTCGAGCGTCGCGCGCCGCGTCGCGAGCCCGGGCGCGAGCTGGATCATCTTGCCGCCGCCGACCTCGACGTAGCCCAGGTCGAACTTGACGTCGGTGTCCTTGGCCTTGACCGTCACCGTCCGCGTGATCTTCGGCGCCTGCGCCGCGATCAGCTCGATCGTGTGCTGGCCCGGCGCGACCACGCAGTCGAACGGCGACGCCACGTCCTGGCAGAACGCCGCGCCGCCGACCCGGAACTTGGCGTCGAGATTGGCGCGCAGCCGCAGCGTGACGCCGTCGGTCAGCGTGCCCGACAGCTCGATGTCCTCGGCGCCGCGCGGTGGGGTGAACAGCGGCAGCACCGCCGGGATCTTGTGCGGCATGGTCATCACGAACCGGGTCGGCTTGCCAGCCTCGACCAGCACCTCGCACGGCGTGACCGCGCCGGCGACCAGCGTGCCGTTCTGGATCAGCTGCGCGCCCGGCGGCGTCGACACGAACCGCACCCGCGCCAGCTCCTCGGACACCGCGAGCGGCTGGATCAGCCGGGTGTCCTTGCCGGGCGCGGGCACGACCAGCTTGGCGATCGCGTCGTGGTAGCCCGGCTTCTTGAACGTGACCACCGCGGTCGAGCGCGGCGCCAGGTTCTTGAGCGTGGTCGGCGTGATCCCGGCCGGCTTGCCGTCGATCTCGAGCGTCGCGCCGGTCGGCACCGAGTCGAGATCGACGAGCGCCGCGAGCCCCGACAGCTCGATGGTCACGGCGTTGGCGCCGTCGTGCGGCTGGATCACCTGCTGCTTGGCCTCGTAGCCGTCGAGCCGAGCGACGATTGGATAGGCGCGGCCGATCTCGAGGCCGCCGACCACGAGCTTGCCATCCGTCGCGGTGCCGGCGTTGCGGCCCTCGATCTCGATCGTCGCGCCGGCCGGCACCGTGTGGATCTCGATCGCCGTCCGGGCCGGGCCCTTGAGCCGCGGCACGGCGACCAGCGCGATCAGCACGACCACGGCGACGACCGCGGCCGCGAGCACGCCGAGCACGGCGCGCGAGCCCGGCGCGGGCCGGGCCGGGGCGCGGCGCTCGACCGGATGGCTGGCGCCGACCGGCAGCCGGCGCGACGGACCGGTCGCGAGCCGGCCCGCGGCGTCGATCTTTTCCCAGAAGAACCCGAAGCTCTGGAGCTGGACCTTGGGCGTCTGCAGATCGAACGTGCACACCGCCTCGGTCGCGACCCCGGGCAGCACGTTGAAGAACACGCCCGACGCCGAGTTGGCCATCAGGTACAGGCCCAGGCCCGCGCCGCCGGTCTTGCGATCGATCTGCTGCTCGCTGTGCAGGCACTTGTGCAGGTAGCGCAGCACGATCGAGCGCTCGAGCGTGCCGAACGCGTCGCGCACCGCCATCGCGAACTGCTTGCCGTCGCACACGTACTGGACGACGACCTTCTGCTCGACGCGCAGCGAGATCCGGGTCTTGGTCGGGATCTCGCTGAAGATCTGCCGGCCCTGCTCGTCGACCGGCGCGTCGTACAGCGCGTTCATCAGCATCTCGTCGAGGCACTGCTCGATCGACTCGCGATACTTGCGCCGCACGCTCATCGCCTCGCAGAACTCAGAGATCTGCGAGATGCAGAGCGACTTCTCCTGGTAGTCGCCGACCAGGAAGCTGTGGATCTGCGCGCCCCACGCGATGTGCTTGTCGAGGCCGAAGATGTCGCCGGCCAGCACGCGGGTCGCCATCGCGGTCAGCAGCGTGATGTCGAACTCCTCCGCGACCATGATGCCGGCGACGCGCTCCGAGCCGTTCATGATGTCGACGACCGCGGCGAGGTTGCTGCGCGGCAGCACGGCGATCACCTTGGTGTCGCCGGTCATCCGCGGGATCAGCGCGGTCGCGGCGATCATCATCGCCCCGTCGAGGTGCACGACCACGAGCGCGGCCGAGATCTCGCCCAGGCCCAGCTCTTCGATGGACAGGTGCGAGTCCACCGTGCCGCCCGCGGCCTTGAGCGCGACGGTGAGCTGCTTGGCAAACGCCTTCTCAGGCGAGAGCGCGATGATCCTCCGAGCGAGCACCCGGCGAAATGGTAGCTCGAAGCGGGATCCGACAACAGTTGGCGTGCCGCCAAGTTAGGCCAGGGCTGCTCAGATGTTCCCCAATCTGGTAGATAGGCCGCCATGGACGATGCGCCGAAGACCGACCCGGCTGGTGACGACACCTCGAAGCTCGGCCGCTTCATCACGCGGTACCACACGTTCCTGTCGAGCTTCGTGATCGGCGTGGCGGGCCTGATCGCGACGTCGATCTGGCAGTACCGGCAGTCGGAGACCACCGAGCACCAGGCCGCCGCGCAGCAGCGCGTCGCCGAGACCTCCGCCGAGAACAGCTGGAAGATCACGCGCGCCGACATCCTGTCGAAGAACCTGTCGACCCTGGCGTCGACGGGCGCCGACACGGTATCGCAGCGCTACGGCGTGCTGCTGTCGCTGACCCGCGGCGAGATCATCGATCCCGAGCTCGCGGTGAGCTACGCGCTCGAGCTCGGCAAGGACAACGCCGAGGACATGTCCTCGGTGCTGGCCAGCACCAAGCACAAGGACTACGCGCGGCTCGCGCGCGCCTATGGCCTGTCGTGCGTCGATCGCTACGGGCTGTCGCGGACGTTCGACGTCTGCGCCGACAAGTACTTCGAGCGCACCGTGGCGATCGGCAAGCTATTCGCCGACGACATCGACGTCGCGCTCGCCGGTGGCGCCAAGGGGCCGATGACGCTGCTCGACCACGAGAGCGATGTCCAGCCGCAGATCCTGCAGTACGTCGCGCTGTACGGCACCGCGCTGACCGAGATGTACGAGCACCGCGAGTGGGACGCGGTGAAGAAGTTCCAGGCGTACTCGCCGGCCGCGCACCTGGTGTCCGCGCTCGTGCTGGCCGCGTCGCGCACCGGCGAGTTCGTCACCGATGACGAGGCCAAGCAGCTCGACGCGTTCCACGACACGCAGACCAAGTGGCTGACCGACTACTTCGCCGGCAAGACCTGCGACGCCGACTGCAAGGGCCGGCTGCTCGAGGTCATGGTCTCGCACTACCAGGAGGCGCAGGGCGACTTCGACGGCGCGATGAAGGCGCTGCTGACCGGGCCGCGCTCGTCGTCAGGCATGGCGGTGTCGCGGCTGCACGCCCGGCTGCTGTGGTGCCAGGTCGACGACGTCGACCTCGCCCCGCTGCGCGACCGCGCGCTTGTGCCGGCGGCGCAGCAGCTGCTGGCGACGCCCAACGCCGACCCGGCGACCCGCGACGCGGTGATCGGCCTGCTCGCGGTGATGACGGCGCCGACTCCGATCGACGTCCAGGCGAGCGCGGCGTGGACCACGCTGCAGACCGAGATCGACAAGCTCGGGCCCAAGCTCTCGCAGCTGCTCAAGGACCGGCGCGCGGCCGCGGCCAAGCAGCGCTCGGGGCCGCCGGTCGCGCTGAGCCGGCTGGACTTCTGCAACGCGACCGACGCGCCGGCGACCGACGCCTCGCTCGACGCGATTCCGCCGCTCTAGCGGGCTCGGCGGGCTCCGGCAGGCTCCGGCGAAGCTAGAACACGAGCTGGGCTTCGACGCCGATCGTGTAGCCGACGTTGTCGCGCGCGATGTAGCGGTGGCCGACCTGGTCGATCAGCTTCGCTGCCACCGGGTTGACCTCCTTGGTCCCCGGGTTGATCACGTCGTTGTTGTCGGTCTCGCACGCCGGCGCGCCCTTGGGGCAGGTCGGGAGATCGACGCCACCATCGGCGAAGCTGATTGCGTGCTGGGTCTTCCACGCCAGCGCGCCGGTCGCCGCGAACTGGACGTGGCGGCCGAGCTTGGCCCGGATCGCGAGCCGCGCCGCCGACTCGAGGTAGCCCTCGTAGTTCGAGATGCCGGGGTAGCGCATCGCCTGCACGCCGTCGGCCGTCGGGTCGGCGTCGAGCACGAGCGGGCCGCCGAGCCGCGGGTCGCCGGCGAGCGCGAAGATCTGCCACATCTCGGTGTAGCCGCGGCCCTCGAAGTGCGCGGTCAGCTTGCTGCCGACGTCGATGCTGACCTGGTTGCCGGTCGCGGCGTCGTTGACCAGGTAGGCCTCGAGGCCGAACGCGCCGCCGGCGGTCTGGCCCGGGTCGACGTTGGTCGAGCCGAACCCGGGGTCGTGGAACAGCGACGCGTCGCGGGTGACGATCGGCACCTGGTAGAACGCCTCGAAGTAGCCCTCGAAGTAGCGGAACCGGCGGTCGACCGTGGTCCACAGCTTGAGCTCGTGGACGCCGGTGGCGACGCCCTCCTGGGCCGACGGCGTGACCGGATCGAAGCGCTGGACCTTGCCGACCGACAGGCGCAGCTCGGCGCCGAGCTTCCAGGTCGGCTTGGTCGCGTCGCGCGCCTGGTTCATCGGCGCGAGGCCCAGGCCCAGCCGCAGCTCGGGCACGCCGGCGCGCGCGACGTCGCGGAACATCAGGTTGCCGCCGGGCGGCACGGTCGGGTCGCGGGCGTCGAAGCCCTGCTTGGGCAGGATGCCGTCGGTGAACGTCGAGCTGGTGTCGCGGCTCGCGCCGGGCGCGAGATCGAGCTCGGTCGTCTGCGACACGATGATCGGCGCCGAGAACGACAGGAACACGTCGTGATAGATGCCGAGGTCCACGCCCGGCGTGATCGTGTGGCTCACGTGCGTGTAGTCGAGCTCGCGGCGGACCGGCAAGGGCCCGGTGTCGCTGGCCCCCGGCCCCAGGTGCTCGCGGGTGATGTGCGACGAGTCATGCGCGTAGGCGTAGTCGGCGTGAAGCACGACCTCGCCACCCTCGGGCAGGACCCGCGCATCGGGCGCCGGGACGATGCCATCGGGGTTCGCGCGGGCCGACCCCGCCAGACCCACCAGGCCGAACAACATGCTTGCGACGGAGAGCGTCCGCGACACCGCCGGCGACGTTAGCACGGCTACCCCTCTTTATCGCGCAGCCCGAACTCCTTCATCTTCATCTGCAGGCTCTTGCGGCTGATTTGCAGGAGCCGCGCGGCCTGGGTCACGTTGCCCCCGGTCTCGTCGAGCGCCTTGACGATCAGCTCGCGCTCGACCCGCGAGGTCTCGGCCCGGACGATGTCCTTGAGCGAGCCCGACGGCGAGGCGTGGTCGCCGAACCCCGGCTCGTCGTCCTCGTCGTCGGTGATCGGCGGCATCGCGCCGCTGGTGGTCGTGCTCGCCGGCGCGATCGGCGTGGCCCCGGAGTCGCGGCCGTGGTCGCGGCCATGCGGCGAGGGCGGGGGAGGCTCGCCACCAGCGCCCAGCTGCAGGTCGGCGCGCTCGATCCGCTCGCCCTTGGTGAACAGGATGGTCCGCTCGAGCACGTTCTCGAGCTCGCGGATGTTGCCCGGCCAGTTGTGGCTCTCGAGCGCGGCCAGCGCGTCGTCGGTGATGCCCGAAATCGTCTTCTTCAGCCGCTCGTTGAACTTCTTGATGATGTGGATGACCAGCAGCGGGATATCGCCCGTCCGCTTGCGCAGCGGCGGGATCTGCAGCGGCACGACGTTGAGCCGGTAGAACAGATCCTCGCGGAAGTTGCCGCGCTGGGTCTCGGCCTCGAGGTCGCGGTTGGTGGCGGTGACCAGCCGGACGTCGACCTTGATCGTCTTGAGCCCGCCGACCCGCTCGAACTCGCTCTCCTGGATCGCGCGCAGCAGCTTGACCTGCATCTCGACCGGGATCTCGCCGATCTCGTCGAGGAACAGCGTGCCGCCGTCGGCCAGCTCGAACCGGCCGGGCTTGGACGAGCTGGCGCCGGTGAACGCGCCCTTGTCGTAGCCGAACAGCTCGGACTCCATCAGCGTCTTGGGGATCGCGGCGCAGTTGATCTTGATGAACGGCGCGCCCTTGCGCCCGGAGTGCTCGTGCAGCGCCTTGGCGACCAGCTCCTTGCCGGTGCCGCTCTCGCCGGTGATCAGCACGGTCGACGGCGTGTCGGCGACCTGCTCGATGATGCTGAAGATCGACTGGATCTCCGGGCTCTGGCCGACGAGCCCGAACCGACCCGTCGGCGGCGCCTCGGCCTCCTGGCTGCCGGCCTCGGGCGGGTAGTACAGGGTCGGGCGCGGCGCGGTCCGGTTGGCCGTGGCCTGGCCGATCGCCTTCTCGACGATCGTGCGGATCGCGTCCTGCTCGAACGGCTTCTCGATGTAGTCGAACGCGCCGGCCTTGATCGCCTCGACCGCCTGGCCGACCGAGCCATAGGCGGTGATCATGATGACCGGGACCTGGGGGAACGATCGGGACGCGGTGCGCAGCACCTCCATGCCGTCGGCGCCGGGCATCCGCAGATCGGTGATCACCACGTCGACCTCGGACAGTCTTTCGATCGCCTCGGCGCCGTTCGCGGCCTGCAGCACCTCGTGGCCGTCGCGGCGCAGCATGGTCACGAGCACGCGACGAAGGTTCTGTTCGTCGTCGGCGACGAGGATCTTCGCCGTTTGCATTGTCGGCTACCCTACCGCATCCGCGACCAGGCAGGTGGGTGGGCGCGGCCGCGCGTGTGCGGCGCTGTCGACTGGCGCGTCGCCGCACGGTGCGAGCGGCAGCAAACGGCTGGAAAGCCGTGCGGAGGCCAGGTCTGAAACGTGCACACGTGGCCTGGGCGCACCATGTGGATCGTCAGACTCGCTCTGCGGCGGCCGTACAGCGTCGTCGTACTCGCAGTCTTAATGTTGCTGTTCGGCTCGATGTCCGCGATCCGGATGCGCAAGGACATCTTCCCGACGATCGACATCCCGGTCGTGATCGTGGTGTGGAGCTATCCGGGGCTGTCGGCGGAGGACATGGAGCGGCGCGTGGTGCTGCTCAGCGAGCGCGCGTTCTCGACGACGGTCAACGGCATCTCGCGCATCGAGTCCCAGTCGATCATCGGCATCGGCGTCATCAAGGTCTACTTCGAGCAGGGCACCGACATCGGCAGCGCGGTCGCGCAGATCTCGAGCGTCTCCGGCTCGATCACCCGGCAGCTGCCGCCGGGGATGACCCCGCCCAACGTCATCCAGTACAACGCGTCGAACGTGCCGGTCGCGCAGATGACCCTGTCGTCGCCGAACCTGCCCGAGCAGCAGATCTTCGACTACGCGCTCAACTTCATCCGGATCCGGCTGTTCACGATCCCCGGCCTGGCGACGCCGGCGCCGTACGGCGGCAAGCAGCGCCAGGTGATGATCGACATCGATCCGAGCGCGGTCGCCGCGCGCGGCAAGTCACCGCAGGACGTGGTCGAGGCGGTGCTGGCGTCGAACCTGATCTCGCCGGCCGGCACGATGCGGGTCGGCTCCACCGAGTACGACGTGATGATGAACAACAGCCCGGCGAAGATCGAGCAGCTGGCCCAGGTGCCGCTGGCGTTCTCCGACGGCGCGGTGGTGCGGCTCGGCGACGTCGCGCGGGTCCACGACGGGTTCGCGGTGCAGCAGAGCATCGTCCGGGTCAACGGCGCGCGCGCGAGCTACCTGGCGATCCTGAAGAAGTCGGGCGCCTCGACCCTGGCCGTGGTCGACGCCGCCAGGGCCGCGCTGCCGGGGATCAAGGCGTCGGCGCCGGACGGGCTCGAGCTGCGGCTCGACTTCGACCAGTCGACGTTCGTGCGCGGCTCGATCTCGGGTGTGCTGCGGGAGGGCGTGATCTCGGCGGTGCTGGTCTCGCTGATGGTGCTGATCTTCCTCGGCAGCTGGCGCAGCGTGATCATCGTGTCGACGTCGATCCCGCTGTCGATCGCGGTCGGCCTGATCGGCCTGTACCTGCTCGGCCAGACGATCAACATGATGACGCTCGGCGGCCTGGCGCTGGCGATCGGCATGCTGGTCGACGACGCGACGGTCGAGATCGAGAACATCAACCGCAACCGCCACCTCGACGAGGACAAGTCGATCACCCGGGCGATCCTCGACGCCGCATCGCAGATCGCGATCCCGGCGCTGGCCGCGACCTCGACGATCTGCGTGGTGTTCTTCCCGGTCGTGCTGCTGACCGGGCCGGCGAAGTATCTGTTCTCGGCGCTGGCGCTGTCGGTCGTGATCTCGATGATCGCGTCGTACCTACTGTCGCGGACCCTGGTCCCGGCGCTGGCGGACAAGCTCCTGCCCAACGAGCCGCTCGAGCCCGAGGGCGACGGCTGGTGGGCGCGGTTCAATCGCGCGCGCGACCGCGGCTTCGAGCGGCTGCAGGCGCGCTACGGCAGCGTCCTGGATCTGGTGCTCGAGCACCGCGTGTTCGCGATCGGCTGCGCGGCGGTGATCGCGGCGGCCGGCATCGGCCTGGCGTTCGTGGTCGGCACCGACTTCTTCCCGCGGGTCGACGCCGGCCAGATGCGGCTGCACGTCCGCGCGCCGCTCGGCACCCGGATCGAGGACACCGAGCACCTGATCTCGGCGGTCGAACGCAAGATCCGCGACGTCGTGCCGCCCGAGGAGGTCGAGATCATCGACGACACGATCGGCGTGCCGTCGCCGTACAACCTCGCGTTCGTCCAGACCGACAACATCGGCGGCCAGGACGCGGACATTCTGGTCGCGCTCAAGGACAAGCACGGCAGCACGCCCGGCTACGAGCGCCGGCTGCGCGAGGTGCTGCCGCACGAG
This sequence comes from Kofleriaceae bacterium, assembly GCA_036404335.1. Classification (GTDB taxonomy): domain Bacteria; phylum Myxococcota_A; class Polyangia; order Haliangiales; family Haliangiaceae; genus JABFXX01. The sequence goes on along the minus strand of DASWOO010000218.1, from coordinate 777 downwards.
TTCCCCGGCGCGATCTTTTACTTCCAGCCGGCCGACATCATCACCCAGGTGCTCGACTTCGGGCTGCCCGCGCCGATCGACGTCGAGATCGAGGGCCCCAAGTTCGAGCCGCTGATCCCGATCGCGCGCAAGCTGCGCGACGAGATCCGCAAGCTGCCCGGCGCGGTCGATGTCCACATCGCGCAGGCGCTCGACCACCCGGCGCTGCGGGTCGACGTCGATCGCGAGCGCGCGGCCGAGGTCGGGCTGACCCAGCGCGACATCGCGAACAGCATGCTGGTGTCGCTGTCGTCGAGCCAGCTGGTGTCGCCGTCGTTCTGGCTGTCGCCGGAGAACGCGGTCAACTACAGCGTGGTCGTCCAGACGCCGATCCAGCGCGAGTCGTCGGTCAACGCGCTGCTGTCGACGCCGGTCTCGGCCGGCAGCGGCCAGACGTTTGCCGATCGCGCGGGCTCGGACAGCTCGGTGCCGTCGGCGACCCAGGCCAGCCCGTTCGCGCCGCAGCCGGGCATGGCCCGCCAGCTCGGCGACGTCGCGCGGATCAGCCCCGCGCAGGATCCGGCGCTGGTCAGCCACGACATGGTGCAGCGCGTGCTCGAGGTCCGGCTGTCGGTCGACGGCCGCGATCTCGGCAGCGTCGCCAACGCGATCGATGACGTGGTCACCGGCCTGGGCAAGCTGCCGCAGAACGTCAAGGTCCATGTCCGCGGCCAGAGCGAGAGCATGCGGACGTCGTTCCGCAGCCTCGAGCTCGGCATCGTGCTGGCGGCGTTCCTG
>DASWOO010000217.1:0-7390 GCA_036404335.1 Kofleriaceae bacterium | reverse complement strand
GTCGGCGAGCGCGCGGGCGCGGGCGACGCCGCCGGGCACGGTCAGGACGATCGCGCGCCGGTAGCGATCGCGCGCCGGGGTCTCGTCGAGCAAGCGCAGGACGGGGCCGCGATCGGTCGCCGGGCGCCGGGCCTGGTGAGCCGGTGCCGGACCGTCGATGCCGCGATCGGACCAGGTGAGCAGGAGGCGCGCGATGGGTCAGCGTAGATCATTGGTTCGTGATGAACCAGCCTGGGCTGGTTCGATTTGAACCATCTACCTGTCATTTCAATAGCCTGGCCATGGCACGAGCCTCGCTACAGGCGACCCCATGCAACCGACCCTGATCACAGGCCCCGGCGTGTGGATGGAGAGCGAGGCGACGCGCCAGCTCGACGCCGCCGCGCAGCTCGAAGGCTGCGTCCACGCCGCGGGCATGCCGGACCTGCACCCGGGCCGCGGCTTTCCGATCGGCGCGGTGGTCGCCACCCGGGACGTCATCCACCCGCACCTGGTCGGCGGCGACGCCGGCTGCGGCGCGCGCGTGATGATCACCTCGCTCGAGCGCATGGCCACCGATCGGCTCGAGCGCCGGCTGCGTGCGAGCTTCGAGGCGTCGCCGCTCGACGACGCCGACCCGGCCGCGGTGTTCGACGCCGTGTGGCACCGCGGCATCGCCGGGCTCGCCACGGTCGACGGCCTCCCCGACGGCCTGCGCTGGCTCGCGCGCCGCGAGGCCGGCGACGCTGATGGTCTGCCGGCGAGCGGCGATCCGGCCGCGTATCGCCAGGGCTTCGAAGCCGCGCTCGGCACGATCGGCGGCGGCAACCACTTCGCCGAGGTCACGCGGATCGACCGCATCGTCGACCGCGAGGCGGGCGCGGCGCTCGGCCTCGCGCGCGACGCGACCGCCGTGCTCGTCCACTCCGGCTCGCGCGGCCTGGGCGCGGCGCTCAACGCGGCGTGGGGCCGGCAGGTGCTGCGCGGCGACGACCGCGCGCGATACCTCGGCGAGCTCGCCGGCGCCTGTCGGTTCGCGCGCGCCAACCGGCTGGTGCTCGCGTATCGCCTGCTGTCTGCGCTCGGCTCGCTGCGCGATCACACGCTGCGCGGCGCGTTCGACGTGTCGCACAACGACGTCCGCAGCGAGCCGGTCGCCGGCGCCGCCGCGTGGGTCCACCGCAAAGGCGCCGCGCCCGCGCCGGCCGGCGGGCTGACCGTCGTGCTCGGCAGCCGCGGCACGTCGTCGTGGATCATGCAGGGCTCGGGCGGCGGCGCGGGCCTGGGCTCGGTCGCGCACGGCGCCGGCCGGAAGATGACGCGGAGCGAGGCGGTCGACAAGCTCAAGGCGCGGTATCGCCGCGACGAGATCCGCCGCCTGGCCGACAACCAGCTCGCCAACGTCATCTGCGACGACAAGATCCTGCTGTACGAGGAGCACCCGGACGCCTACAAGCCGATCGAGCCGGTGATCGCCGCGCTCGAGGCCCACCAGCAAGCGACCCGGGTCGCGAGCCTGTTCCCGATCGCCACGGTGAAGCTATGAGCGAGGCAGATCTATTGATCACCTCCGGCGTCGGCCCGACCGAGGCCCGGCGGTTCGTCGTCCAGCTGGCGGCGCGGCTCGAGGCGCTCGCCGAGCAGCGCGGGCTCGCGGTGTGCGAGGTGATCTCGAGCGGCAGCGGCGGCGATGACGGGCCGCCGCGCTCGATGACCCTGCGGCTGCGCGGCGAGGTCCTGGCCGCGCTGGCCGGCGAGCTCGGCAGCCACGTGCTGATCTCGCCGAGCCGCGGCCGCGCCGCGCGCAAGCGCTGGTTCGCGGCGGTGAGCCTGCACGCGAGCGCGCCGGACGAGTCGCGCGACGCGCCCGAGGTCCCGCGCGACGAGCTGGTGATCACGGCGTGTCGCGCCGGCGGCCCCGGCGGCCAGCACGTCAACAAGGTGTCGTCCGCGGTGCGCGTGCACCACGTGCCGTCGGGCATCGCGATCCGCAGCGCCGGCGCCCGCTCGCAGCACGCCAACCTGGTCCAGGCGCTACGCCGGCTCGCGGCGCTCTTGCGCGACCGTGCCGAGGCGGCCACCGCCACCGCCCGCGCCGCCCGGCGGTCCACGCACTACACGCTCGAGCGCGGCCGCGCCGTGCGCAGCTACCAGCTCGACGCCGCCGGCGCGCTGGTCGAGCGGCACGCGCCGTGATCGCTAGTTGATCGTCGCGCGGCGCTGGAACGTGGTCAGAAACTTCGCCCAGCTGTGCGTGCGGAAGTCGGTGCCCTGGTACGCGTCGATCAGATCGATCAGCGTATCGCGCGGGCAGAAGATCGACAGCCCGAACAGGTCCGGGTGCGTCGAGTTCTTCGCGGTGTGAGCGAGCACGACGTGCTTGAGGTGCTCGATCACCGGCTCGGCCAGCCTGGCCGCGTGCGGATCGCGCTGGGCGAGCTGGCGCACGACCGACATCAGGTCGGCCTGGTTCGGATCGTCGAGCCGCTGCGCGCGCACCATCACGATGTCGTGGATGACGTCCCAGCTCGACTCGATCATCTGCAGCGCCCGGGCGGTCAGCCGGTCGAGCTCGTGCGCGAGATCCTCGAGCGCCTTGCCGGCGCGAACCGCCGCGAGCATGTCGGTGCGGCGCTTGTCGCGGATGCAGTCGTGGACGACATCGACGACCTGGCGCGCGAGCTGCTCCGCGGTGTGCTGCGGCGTCCTGGAGATCCGCGCGACGATCTCGCCGTACGGCCACGCCGTCGCATAGACCTGACACGCCAGCAGGACCTCGGCGACGCTGCGCAGCTCGTACAGCACCTCGATCGCGCCCATCCAGCACGCGTTGAGCGCGATCACCTGGAGCTTCTTGCGCCGGCTGGCCGCGATCGCCTGCTTCATCGACACGTTGCTGAGGAACCCACCGGTGTTGGGGTCCGGCCCCCACTGGCAGCCGTAGCGCTCGGGCCCGAGCGCCGGTGGCAGGTCAAAGATCGACGGCAGCTTCGACAGATCGCCGCCGACGCGCAGCACGTTGTAGTTGAGCGTGGCGCTGTGGGCGATCAGCGCGCGCTCGCGCCGGCCCGGTGCGCTCAACCCGCCGCCCGGGCCTTCGGGTAGATGATGCACCTGATCGAGCGCGCCGCCGTGCGCCCACAGCACGAGCGCGGTCGACGTCGCCGGCAACGCCCGGTCGACGTCGTCGAGGAACTCGGTCAGGGTCGCGCCGCGGCTGGCGTCGGCGACCGCGGCGAGCGGCTCGCTGCGCATCGGCGCGCCCGCGGCGAGCCAGTGACGCGTGGTCTGCCCGGGCGCGTGGACCTGCACGGCGATGTTGCAGTGCGCGCTCGCCAGCGCGCCATGCATCTCGTCGATCGCCGCCGTGATCCGGCCGAGCTCGTCGGGCTGGCCCGCGACGGCATAGACCAGCAGGTTCCACGCCGCGGTCATCTACGAGCCGTGACCGCCCGTGCCGCCGCTGCCGGGGCCGGTGCCGATGCCGCCGTCGCCCGGCAGGCAGCCCAGGCTGTCCACGAACGCCTTGAGGCCCGGCTGGAGCTCAGTCTCGGACAGCGTCATGCCGGCCGGGACATCGCAGCGGATCATGTCCTCGCCGTCGTACTTGAGGTGCAGCGACAGCGCGTCGTCACCGCTCCGGCCGGCCAGCATCCACCACCGGTACGTCCGGACGCCATCGCTGTGCGTGACTTGCTTGAGGATCACGCTCGCGATGCAGCCCGGCGGCGCGACCAGGTCGACGCTCTTGGTGACCTTGGTGAACTTCGGCTGTAGGGCCGGCTCGGTCACGGTCCGGGACGCCGTGGGCTGGGCACCGCGGCCGTGCGCGCGTTCGGGCGCCGCCGCCGGGCGTTCGGGGCGACCACCCGCCGCCGTTCGAGAGCTAATCGTCGCTGGCTTGTCCATGACAACATTCCTATCTAGACAGATGCTTAATCCGACTCGGGCAGGTTGCGAGCGCAACGAAATCCGATATTGCCGAGCATGATTCGAGGGTCGAAGCGACTGCGCCCGCTGACGTGCGCCATGTACGACGCGGCCCACGAGCCGCCGCGGACCACGCGCGGCGCTTCCGGTGCCGGCGGGTCAGGCCGCAAGGTTCGTCCTTCCAGTACATATAAAGACGACGTCCACTCCGAGACATTCCCACCAAGATCGTGCACGCCCGCGGCGGTGACGTCCTGGGCCGCGGTGCCGACCGCGCGCGGCGCTGCCGGCGCCGGACACGACCCGGCCGCGGCGATCTCGCCGTCGCTGGGAGCCGCGACGTCACCACACCGCATCGGCGCGTCGCCCCACGGATAGCGATGGCCGTCCCGATCGCGGGCGGCCGCCTCCCACTCGTCCTCGGTCGGCAGCCGGCCGCCCAGGTGCTCGCAGTACTGCGTCGCGCCGTACCAGCTGACGTTCACGACCGGCAGCTGCGCGAAGCCCTCGCGCACCCGGAACGCATCAACGAGCGTGCCGCGCTCGATGCCGCTGTAATGCGTGTTGAGGTCGTACAGCGGCTCGGCCTGGGCCGGCGTGCTGGCGGTGCCGGCGTTGCGATGCACGAACCTTGGGTAGTGATGATCCTCGTCGTCCGCAACTGCGAGGCTGCCCTGGATGCTGTTGAGGTAGCCGACGAACTCCGTGTTCGTGACCTCGTGCTGATCGAGATAGAACGGCGGCACCGTCACCGCGCCGCGCGGCACTTCGTTCACCATCCAGCCCTGCCGGCACGCGGCCGGGACGGCCCGGCACTCGTCGGCGACCTCCGCCGGAGACCGGCCGACGGTGCTCGTCCCGACGTCGATCGCCGCCATGCCCTTCGGCGCGGCCGGGACCACGGGGTGCGCGTTGCTCTTGATCACGAAGAACATCATGGCCGCGCCGGCGACACAGCCCAGCTGCAGGCCGTGAGCTGCCACCTTCGACGCGAATCTGCCGGACCGCGGGATCGCCGGCTCGGTCATCGCGCGGCCCAGGTGCTGCGCGATCGCCGGCGGCAGCTCGGCGCGCCGGGTCGAGATCGCGTCGGTGTCGAGCACGCGGATGTGGTGCAGCGCCTCGACCACGGCGTCGCCATCGGCGTACCGGCCGAGCGGCTCGCGCGCCAGCATCCGCGTGACGGTCTCGCGCACGGCCGTCGGCAGCACGTCCCACGCCTCGCCGCGCAGCGCCGGGCGCCACGCGAGCGTCGCGCTGCGGATCGCGCCCAGGGTCGAGCCCGGAAACAGCCGCTCGCCGGTGATCAGCTCGTGCAGGATCACGCCGAACGCGAACACGTCGACGCGCGCGTCGATCGGCAGGCCCTCGTACTGCTCGGGCGCCATGTAGCCCGGCGTGCCCGACGCGGCGGCGATGCTGACGCCCGGGATCAGCGCGGCGCGTCCAGGCAGGCCGATGTCGTCGGCCGGCCGCACCGCGTAGCGCGCCAGGCCGAAGTCGAGCAGCTTGACCCCGCCCTGCTTGGTGATGCCGACGTTCTCGGGCTTCAGGTCGCGGTGGACCACGCCGTGGCGGTGCAGCTCGGCCAGGCCCTCGGCGATCTGGGTCGCGATGCCTAGCACCTCGCCCAGCGAGTGGACCGCGCCGGTCATCCATTGCCGCAGCGTGCCACCGGCGATGTACTCCATCGCGACGAACGCCAGGCCATCGTGGGTGCCGACGTCGTACACCCGCGCGATCCGCTCGTGCTCGACGCGCGCGGCGAGCTGGGCCTCGCGCAGCAGCTGCGCGCGCTGCGCGGCGTCCTCGCCCGGCGCGCTGTCGAGCACCTTCAGCGCGACGACGCGGCCGAGCACCGAGTCGGTCGCGGCATACACCGTGCCCATCCCGCCGTGGCCGAGCCGCCGCTCGATGATGTAGCGATCGCCATCGCCCCAGCGCATGCCAGGCACGACGCTGTGCGCCACCCGGCGCGGCGGCGCGTGGGCCACGGCGCGAAGCACCGCGTTGGCCTCGCTGTCCAGGCTCTCGAGGCTATCGATGTTGTCTCGCTCGGCATCGCGCTCCGCTGGATCCCCTGGATCCCCGTCGCCACGCCCCGGCAAGGTCTCTAGAACGTCTGAATCGGAGGGCACCATCTCGCTCTTCCCCTCAGACAGAGCCTTCGTGAACCCAAATGTGAAGCCTGTCAGCGCGGAAGTTTTCGCGCGCGTTCGATCAGCCGGTCCTTGACCAGCTGGAACCGCTTGCGCAGCCGGGCGGACTCCCGCTTGCGATCGAGCTCGCTCATGTTCTCCGGATCCTCGGAGAACGCCAGCGCGACCTCGTCGAACCCCAGGTTGCGATCGAGCCGCAAGATCAACAGCATGCGGTCTTCTTCCGGGAGCTCGTCGCGCAGCTGGGTCAGCTGATCGCGCCGGTTCGCCGCCAGGGTGGAGCGATTCTGGGTCTTGATTTCTACGAGAACTTCCTGCAGCTGGGAGATCGGGACCCGGCCGTCCTCGTGCCGGCGAATGCCACGGCGGTAGCGGCCGAGCTCGTGGCGCGCCAGGACATAGACCCACGTGCGCAGCGAGCAGCGGCCTTCGAATCCATAGAGGGAGCGCCACAGCCGCTCGCTGAACGTCGAGAACACCTCGTCGCCCTCGTCGTCGCCGAGCACGCCCGACAGGAAGCCGAGCACCTCGGGGCCGAGCTCGCGGAGCACCAGGGTCGTGGCCTGGCCGATCGCGCCGTCCGCGAGGAGCAGGCGAATTCGATCGTCAAACTCGCTCATCGCAGCGCCTCCGATTGGCTCATTGCTAACATGACACGCTGCGTGAGATCCAGACCACAAATCGGTAGCGTGGATCACGACCCCCGTGAAGAAAATCGCAAAAAGATCGCGGTTCGCTTTCACATCCGGCGGTCACCGGGCCCTATCCGTTCGAGACGAGAGCACGGGGAGCTGGTGATAGCCGACGGTAAATCGGCGTTCAAACGTTTCTAGTTCATGGGGTCCGTTGCCGGCGCTGGGGAGCGTCGGAGTCGAGGTCGGGGCGGCAGGAGCGGGCGAGGTCGAGGGCGCGGTGGGGCTGGTGGACACCGGCAACGGACAGGGCGGGCGAGGGTTTGGCGGCGAGGTCGAGGTTCTGGCGGCGGCGAGGTCGGGCTTGGGTTTCAACGCAGCCACACCGTGTGGCGCGCGAGGGTGGCGGAGGGGCTGAGGTGAGCGCCGGGTGGGTGGCCCGGCGGGTCGAACAGGGCGGCGTGGTCGAGGGGGAGCCAGGGGAGTGCCTCGATCGCGAACGCGAAGCGGATCGGGGATGGGCAGGGGCCGTGGCCGACCACGGCGGGGTGACCTTCGCGGACGAGGACATTGAGCAGCCGGGTCGGCCCGGCAGGCAGCGTACAGGTGATCGGCACGTTGCCGCCGACCTCGATGTGGTCGGCCGGCGCGGTCAGCTCGTGCGGCACGCCGGCGACGTCGAGCACGATC
>DASWOO010000216.1:0-10510 GCA_036404335.1 Kofleriaceae bacterium | reverse complement strand
CAGGTCAGGAACAGCTCATGGAGCTTCCACGCCAGGGTCTTCTCCCGGTAGAGCAGCACGTTCTTGACCATCTGCATCGTGATCGACGACGCGCCCTGGACGAACTTGCCGGCCTTGAGGTTGTTGACCAGCGCGGTGCGGAACTCGCTCGTGATGAAGCCGTGGTGCTGGTAGAACGCTGAGTCCTCGGTCGACTGGATCGACTTCTGGAGGTACGGCGAGATCTGCTCGAGCGGCACGAAGTCGTCGTTGGTCGGGCCGACGACGAAGGTCTGCCACTCGCCCTTGTCGACCTCGACCTCGTGGGTGAACTCGTCCTTGAGCCGCTTGGGCGAGCTCGACGGCTCGTCGACGACCTTGCACTTCTTGATGCCGATGTGGCCGTCGAGCTGGGTGGCGTCGAGATCCGACCAGTCGATGTCGAGGTGGACGTCGGTGTCGAACGTGCCGTGCATCTTGTAGCCGGCCATGTACGGCGCCATCTCGACCGGGATCGCGTCGAGCACCTGCTGGCACTCGACCGGCGGGATGACCAGCCGCAGCTTGACCAGCTGCAGGCCGTGCGGCCCCGAGCGCGGCACGGCCGGCGCGGCGGCGACCTGCGCGGGATCGGCCGGCGCGGGCGCCGCGGGCGCGGCGGCGGCGGGCTCGTGCGGCGCCATGACCATGCCGGTGATCGAGAACGGCAGGCTGCGCATCACGAAGTCGCCCTGGGTCAGCTCGAGCTTGCGGGTCGCGCGCTCGAAGCTGCCGGCGACCTGGCCGGACAGATCGAGGCCGTGGACCTCGTGATCGGCGATCATCGGGTGGCCGACGTTGAGGCCGGTCAGGTGGAAGCTGCCGGAGAACTTGGCGCCGTTGCGGTCGACGTCGAGGTGGACCTTGGTGTCGACCGAGGTCGAGTCGTAGTCGACGACCGCGGAGTGGACGAGGATCGGCGCGAGCCGGTCGAGCTGGAACTTGTCGGCCTCGAGGTCGATCGACGACGACACGGTGATCGGGTCGAAGTCGCCCTTGGCGGTCCACAGCCGGCCGGGCACGCCGCCGTAGCCGCCGGCGAGATCGATGATGTACTCGCTCGGCCGCTTGGGATTGGCGACGATCTTGCCGCCGATGCCCGACAGGGCCAGCTTGGGCCACAGCGCGAGCTCGCCGCCCTCGATCGACACGATCGGCGGCGAGCCGGCGACCTTCTCGACGTCGATCTTGGCGGCCGACGCGCGCGGCGCGTTGAGCGTCGTCGCGGTCACTCCGCGGGCCTCGGCGACGATCCGGTCCGGCGTCCACGTCGCGTCGGCGTCGACGACGAGGCCGGTCGCGCCGGTCAGCTCGTCGTTGGCCAGGAGCTTGGCGTGGGTCACCGTGATCGACGTCGGCTTGATGCTGGTGTGCTCGCCGCCCTCGCCGGCGGCCTTGTCGGCGCGCAGCCGGTCGACCAGGTCGCGCACGTTGTCCTGGCCGGACGCGTCGCGCCGCACCGTCACCTGCACGCCGTCGAGCTTGGCCGGCCCGACGACGACCTTGCCGAGCAGCGACTGCCAGCCATCGAACGCGACCTCGACCCGCGCGATGTGGACCAGCGGCATGTCGCCGTCGCGCGGCCCGCGGACGTCCACGCCGTGGATCACCGCGCGGCCGAGCGCGACCTCGATCGCGCCCATCTTGACGTCGCGGCCGAGCTTGGTCGCGAGCTTGCCGCCGACCTTGGTGCGGATCATCCACGCGCCGACCCGCGGGTAGACCACCGCGAGCCCGATCGTCACCGACAGCACCAGCCCCAGGCTGATCGCGCCGGCGATCAGCCAGCGTCGAGACAGTCCCGGAATCCGCATACGGCCTTCGTATACAACAACGAGCCCCCCGAGATGATTCGCTTCGGAGTAACGCCTGTAACTTCGCGCATTCCCTCGACTCCCCATCCTACCAGCGTCCCACCCCGCTCGGGAATCCCCTGGCCCGCCGCGCGACCGAATGCCGCTGCCGATCGCCCCGCGCGGCGTGGTATCGATGGCGCGTGCGCCGCCTCGCGATCGTTCTCGGCTTCAGCCTCGCGGCCGCGGTCGCCGCTCCGGATGCCGGCGCCGAGCCGCCCCGGCCGCACGAGCACGAGATCATCTACACGCGGCCGAGCGGGTTCTGGACGTCGAACCGCCCGGCCGTCGGCGGCGCCTATCGCTGGCGCCTGCTCGGCATCGGCGTGGTCATCGCCGCGGGGGCGGGCTACGGCATGCTCCGGCTGGTGAAGAAGGCCAACGCCGAGCGCGAGCGCGGCGCGCAAGCGACGCGGCGATAGCCGTGTGATACAGAGGCGCGGCTGTGACGGAAGCTGCGCCTGAGCTCGAGACCGAAGCTGCGATGGACGAGATCGGCCGGATCATCGGCGCGTACGGGCCGGAGGCGGTGTGCGCGGCGCTGGCGCCGCTGCTGACCGAGGACCGGGTGGCGCGGATCGATCAAGTGCTGGCGGCGCGGCTGGCGTCGGTCGTGACGGTGGTCGAGGACACGTACGACCCGCACAACGCGGCGGCGACGATCCGGACCAGCGAGGCGATCGGGCTGATGGATCTGCACGTGATCGAGCAGGTGCACCGGTTCCAGGTCGCCGCGGGCGTGACGATCGGCGCGCACCGGTGGCTCGAGCTGCATCGCTGGCCGGCGCCCGAGGCGGCGGTGGCCGGGCTCAAGGCGCGCGGGTTCCGGGTGCTGGCAACCCTGCCGGGCGCGCCGAACACGATCGACGACGTCGACGTCCGCGAGCCGGTCGCCGTGATGTTCGGCAACGAGAAGACCGGGCTCAGCGACGCGGCGGTGGCGGCGTGCGACGGCGCGATCGGCGTGCCGATGTACGGCTTCACCGAGAGCTTCAACCTGAGCGTGACGGTGGCGCTGGCGATGACCCGGATCGCGGCGCGGCGGCGCGAGGTGATCGGCGCGCTCGGGGATCTGCCCGACGAGCGCCGGCGCGTGCTCCGGGCGCGGTGGTTCGCGCTGCGGATCCGCGGCGTGCGCGGCATCCTCGAGCGCGCGCTCGGCCCGGCGCGCCGAGATGTGGCATCCGGGCCCTAACCGAGGGACAATCGGCGACGACGATGAGGCAGGGAACCCAGCAACCGGTGCCACCCGAAGGCAAGCCTGCCCGGGCGGTCGGGCGATCGACCCCGCACGGGTCGGTCGGCCTGGCGGTGTTCAAGTGGCTGTTCGCGCTCGGCCTGCTCGGCGGGGTGCTCGCCGCCGGGACCGCGGCGTTCATCTTCTGGATGTATGGCCGGTCGCCGACCCTGCCCGACATCCACAAGCTCGACGACTATCACCCCAAGCAGGTCACGACGATCACCGACGTCAACGACAAGAAGATCGGCGAGATCTACAGCGAGCGCCGGACCGTCGTGCCGTTCGACAAGGTGCCGACCATCCTGGTCGACGCGTTCGTCGCCGCCGAGGACAACAAGTTCTGGACCCACGGCGGCGTCGACTTCTTCGGCATGTTCCGCGCGCTGGTCACCAACCTGCGCTCGGGCCGCACCCGCCAGGGCGCGTCGACGATCACCCAGCAGGTGGTCAAGACCTTCCTGCTCACCCCCGAGCGCACGTTCAAGCGCAAGATCGAGGAGATCATCCTCGCCCGCCGGATCGAGACCTCGCTGACCAAGCAGGAGATCCTCGCGCTGTACATGAACCAGATCAACTTCGGCCACGCGCGCTACGGCGTGGAGGAAGCCGCGAAGTTCTACTTCGGCAAGCACGTCTGGCAGGTCAACACCGGCGAGGCCGCGCTGCTCGCCGGCCTGCCGCAGTCGCCGGAGAACATCTCGCCGCGCCACAACCCCAAGCGGGCCAAGGAGCGCCAGACCTACGTGCTGAACCAGCTCGTGGTCATGAACAAGATCACCGTGGCCGAGGCCAAGAAGTGGATCGACGCGCCGATCCAGATCGTGCCGCTGCCCAAGACCACCGCGGTCGGCAGCGCGTGGGCCGAGGCCGCGCGCACCGAGCTGCTCGCGCAGAACCCCGGCCACCCCGAGGCGCTCGACACGCTCGGCACCACGGTGCGGACCACGCTCGACGCGAGCCTGCAGGACGCCGCGCAGAAGGCGCTGCAGCACGGCCTGCAGGCGGTCGACCGGCGCCACGGCATCGGCCGCCCCGAGCGCAGCGTCAAGCCCGACAAGATCGACGCCGAGATCGCCCGGCTCGCCAAGCGCCTGCCGCACGGCGGCCCGGTCGCCAAGGCGAGCTACGACGCCGTGGTCACCGAGGTGTTCGACGACGACAACGAGCTCGCGGTCGACCTGGGCGACTACAAGGCGGCGGTCGTGCTCGGCGACGACGCCGACGCGCGGTTCAACCCGCCCGACGGCGACGGCAAGACCAGGAAGCCGAGCGAGCGGTTCAAGCCCGGCGACGTCGTCGCGGTGACCCTGCCGCCGGCGCCCGCAGCCAAGAAGGACGATGACGACGACGACGACCCCAAGGCCAGGAAGGGCCCCAAGCACGGCAAGCGCCGCGTCGCGTTCACGCCCGGCCCCGAGGGCGCGATCGTGATCATCGACGTCAAGTCGCGCAAGGTCCGGGCGATGGTCGGCGGCTACTCGATCAAGGCCGGCGGCTTCGACCGCGCGCTCCAGGCGCATCGCCAGCCGGGCAGCTCGTTCAAGCCGATCGTCTACACGACCGCGATCGACAGCGGCAAGTACACCCCGGCGACGATCGTCAACGACGTGATCGAGTCGTTCCGCGACTTCCCCAAGTGGCGGCCCAAGAACTTCGAGACCGGCCACTACGAGGGCCCGGTCCGGCTGCGCTACGCGCTGTCGAAGTCGATCAACACCGTGTCGCTGCAGCTGGTCAACAACGTCCATCCCGAGGCCGTGGTCGAGATGGCCAAGAAGCTGGGCGTGGCCAGCACGCTGACCCCCGAGCTGTCGATCGCGCTGGGCTCGAACGAGGTCACGCCGCTCGAGCTGGTCAACGCCGAGACCACGCTCGCGGCCGGCGGGATCACCGCGCCGCCGCAGTTCATCGACGCGGTCGGCGGCAAGGCCAAGCCGCCGGTCAAGGGCGAGCAGGTGCTGCGGCCCGAGGTCGCGTACGTCGTGCTCGACATGATGCGCTCGGTGGTCACCGAGGGCACGGCGACCGCGGCCAACGTGCTGAAGATCCCGATCTCGGGCAAGACCGGCACGTCGAACGACGCGCGCGACACCTGGTTCATGGGCCTGACCCCGGACCTGACGATCGGCGTGTGGGTCGGCTACGACGACAACCGGTCGATGGGCAAGGAGACCGGCGGCTCGGTCGCGGTGCCGATCTACGTCGAGCTGATGAAGCAGCTGAACCCGCCGGCGAAGTCGTTCCCGCGGCCGGCGCACGTGGTCGAGGCGACGATCGATCGCAAGACCGGCCTGCTCGCCGCCGAGGGCGCGGCCCGGGACACGACCCTGACCGAGGTGTTCCTCGAGGGCACGGCGCCGACCGAGGTCGCGCCGCTCGCCGGCGACGTCACCGAGGACAACAAGACCAAGGGCGAGTACGAAGGCGACTGATGCCGCGCGCGCGAGGTTTCGTGCTCGGCGTGCTCGCCTCGATGACGCTGTCAGCGCGGGCCGAGCCCACCGGCTACCTGCCGTCGCTGGCGGACGCGGTGCGCGCCCGGCTTGCCGAGGCCGCGGCGGCGCACGTCACCGCGCCGGTGCCGCCGACGCCGATCGCGGTCAAGTGGCGGCCGGTCAAGCTCGGCTCGCTCGACCTCGGCGCGCCGCTCGTCGCGCTGACCGCGGCGGATCTCGACGGTGACGGCCGCGCCGAGCTCTACGCCGTGACCTCGCGCGAGGTGATCGCGATCGGCCTGACCCCGGGCAACAAGCTGCGCGAGCTCGGCCGGGTCGCGTTCACCGGCGAGCCCGCGGTGCCGGCGCCGCGCGACGTGGTCGGCACCGCGGTCGTCGACGGCGCCGCGGTGATCGCCGGGGTCTCGGCCTGGGCGCGCGACCTCAAGGTCGAGTGGCGCGGCAAGGCGCTGTCGGCCCACCACGGCGCGGGCGGGCTGCGGCTGTGCGGTGAAAAGCTCCCGCTCGCCGCCGGCCGGAACCACTTCCGCGATGGCGCCGCCGCGGTGTTCGGCGCGCGCTGCCGCGAGGATCTGCTCGACCCGGCGGGCCTGCCGCTCAAGCTGCGCGCCGAGCTCGGCGTCAGCAACGTGCTCGAGGTCCAGGTCGCCCACTGCGCGGCGAGCGGCGCGTGTCAGCCGGCGCAGACCTACCAGGTCAAGGACGCCGGCGTCGCGTTCGAGCTCGCCGACGTCGATCGCGATGGGATCCCCGAGGCGATCGTGTCGAGCGCGAGCGCGCCGGGCGACGCCGACGCGGTCCGGGTGATCCCGCTGGCGCCGACCTCGACCTCGACCTCGGCCGCGGCCGCGGCCGCGGCCAGCCTCCGGCCGAGCTACAAGAAGACGTTCAACGGCGGCGTCGCCGGCCTCGCGGTCGCCGATCTCGATGGCGACGGCGCGCCCGAGGTCATCGCGCTCGTCCGGCTCGCCGGCGCGACCCGGGTCGACGTGTGGAGGCTCGACTAGTGCGCCGGCTCGCCGCGGTCGCGCTGTGGGCGGCGGCCCTGGCGTCCGGGGTCCGGGCCGAGACCCGGCCGCGCTACGGCGGCGCCGTCGAGGCCTCGCTGCTCGGCGCGCCGGTCGGCTTCGACCCCGCGCAGGCCCAGGCCCACGCGGATCTGGTGATCGCGGGCCTCCTGTTCGACACGCTGTACACCGCCGGCCCCGACGGCGCGATCCAGCCCCACCTGGCGCTCGGCCTGCCGGTGCTCGACGCCGCGCGGACCACCGCGCACGTCGGGCTGCGCAAGGGCGTGGTGTTCCACGACGGCGCGCCGCTCCAGCCCGGCGATGTCGCCGCCTCGCTCGAGCGCGTGCGGGTCAAGGCGGCGTGGCTGCTCGCGCCGGTGACCTCGATCCGCGCCAGCGGCGACGGGGTCGACCTGAGCCTGCGCGCGCCGGTCGCCGAGCTCGCCGCGCTGCTCGCGCTGCCGCAGACCGCGATCACCCGGCGCGGCCAGGCGCCCGGACCGACCCGGCCGATCGGCACCGGGCCGTTCGCGGTCGACAGCTTCGACGCGCCGGGCAAGCGGTTGGTGCTGCGGGCGTTCGACCAGCACTTCGCCGGCCGGCCGTACCTCGACCGGCTCGTGCTGTCGTGGTTCGAGGCGCCCGACGCCGAGGCCCGCCGGTTCGAGACCGGCGCGGCCCAGCTGTCCGCGCGCGGCGAGGCCGCGTTCGCCGGCGCGCGCCCCAAGTACTCGGCGTCCGAGGTCGAGAGCCCGGCGGCGCTGCTGGTGTTCGTCGGCTTCGGCAGGCGCCACGCCGCGGTCACCGGCGATCACGCGTTCCGCGCGGCGCTCGATCTCGCGATCGATCGCGGCGCGCTGTCGATGATCACCACGGGCGAGCGGACCCTGCCGACCCGCAGCCCGCTGCCGGTCGAGGCCGGCGGCCCGCCGCTCGAGCCGGCCGGCCGCGCCGGCGACGCCGATCACGCGCGCGCGACCCTGGCCGAGGCGGCCCAGCGGCTCGCCGGCGCGCCGCTGTCGATCGTGTTCGACGAGACCCGACCCGACGATCGGGAGATCGCGCTGCGGGTGTCGCGCGGCCTCGACAAGCTCGGGATCGCGTTCGCGATCGAGGCGGTCGCGGCCGACAAGCTGCGCGACCGCGTCGGCCGCGGCGACTGCGATCTGTGGATCGGCCAGCTCGCCGCGCCGCTGACGTTCCCGACCGCGTGGTGGGGCGCGGCGTTCGCCGCCGGCGGCGATGACTGGGCGCGGGCCCAGCTGCAGCACGGCGCGCTCGACGCCACCGCGGCCGCCGCCGAGTTCGCGCGCCGGCTGCCGATCGTGCCGCTGATGTTCCGCTCGGTGCTGGTCTGGCACCGCGCCGAGGTCCGCGGCCTGGCGTTCGACGCCGCGGCGCGCCCCGGCCTCGCCGATCTCTACTGGTTCAAGGCCCGGCCCTGACGATGACGATGACGATGACGATCACATGAAGCTCCAAGCCCGATTCACGGTGTCGTTCGCGCTCGCCGCGCTGGTGCCGATCGCCGTCGCCGCGGTCGCGACCCGCACGGTGATCGCGTCGAGCTACAAGGACGACTACAAGGCCCGGCTCGCCAGCGCCAAGCTCCGGGTCGAGGCCGAGGTCAAGCGGCTGCGCGATCAGGTCGAGGCCGCCGACAAGACCCTGGCCAGCCACACCCACCCGTTCGTCGGCGGCCTGCTGCTCGACCTCGCCAAGCAGACCGGGCCGCGCCTCGACTACTCGACCGAGCAGAAGCTGCGCGATCAGGCCGGGCCGCTGATGCGCGGCCTGTCGCTCGACGTCCTGACGATCACCGATAAGGCCGACCGCGTCCTGTGCTCGCCGCACGCGCCCGGCAAGATCGGCGAGTCCAATCACCCCGAGGTCCGCGAGCGGGCGATGCGGCCGGCCGGGACCGGCGCGTTCTTCGTCCGCGAGGAGGTCACGCGCGGCCTGGTGTCCGAGACCGCGCTGGTCGCCGAGGCGAGCGGCCTGGCCCAGGACGGCGTCTACGCGGTCGCGGTCGCGGTCGGCCGCCAGGTCACCGCCGATCTGCTGGCCGCGGTCCGGACCGATCCGCGGGCCGCGGCGCGGATCGTCACGCTCGCGGGCGAGGTGGTGATCCCGTCGGTCGGCAAGCGCTGGGCCGAGCTGGCGCAGGATCGAGTCGAGCGGGTCGAGCTGCTCGGCCCCGACGGCGCGCCGGTCGCGCGGATCGAGGTCGCCGTGTCCGACGGCGAGCTCGCCGGCGTGCTGCGCACGCTGACCATCACCTCGGCCGCGCTCGCGTTCGGCGCGCTGATCGCCGTGGTGCTCATCGGCATGCTGGTGTCGCGCCGCACCACCCGCGACCTCGAGCAGCTGGTCGACGGCTCGATGGCGGCGTCGCGCGGCGAGCTCGATCACCGCGTGCCGGTCCGGTCCGGCGACGAGGTCGGCCGGGTCGCCGCGGCGTTCAACTTCATGATGGAGGATCTGCAGAGCTCGAAGGAGCGCCTGGTGATCGCCGAGCGGATCGCGGCCTGGCAGGAGATCGCGCGCCGACTCGCCCACGAGATCAAGAATCCGCTGACCCCGATCCAGATGGCGATGGACACCCTGCGCAAGACCTGGCGCAAGCAGCACCCGTCGTTCGGCGAGATCCTCGAGGAGTCGACCACGACGGTGATGGAGGAGGCCGACCGGCTCAAGCACATCGTCTCGGAGTTCTCCTCGTTCGCCCGGATGCCCAAGCCCGAGTTCCAGCGCCTCGACCTCAACGAGCTGGTGCGCTCGGCGCTCGCCCTGTACCAGGGCGGCGCGGCCCCGGTCGAGATCAAGCTGTCACCGTTGGTCCGGGCGATCGACGCCGACAAGAATCAGCTGAACCAGGTGGTTTTGAATCTGGTGGAAAACGCGCGCGACGCGATCGGCGCCCGGCCCGACGGCAAGATCACCGTCGAGACCAAGCTCGGCGACGCCGCCGACCGCGCGCTGCTGATCGTCGAGGACAACGGCCCGGGCATCCCGGGCGAGCTTCGAGATAAAGTATTTGCACCATATTTCACGACCAAGCACACCAAAGGTGGCACCGGTCTTGGATTGGCAATCGTCCATCGCATCGTCTCGGATCACGGCGGGCGGATCACCGTCGTCGACGCCCCGAGCTCGGGCGCACGGTTCGCGATCGAATTACCGCTGCGCAATGGAACTGCCCTGCTCACGTCGCGGATCTGAGCTACGGTTTGGGCCAGGAGGCCCCATGCGTCGACTGGAAAGATGATCCGGGAAATCGGCTGGCCCCACGCGGTCCCTCGGCTCGGGCGCGGCGAACGGGTGTCGCGCGCGTTCGACGAGATGAGCCGCGAGGTCCACGACTGCGTCCTGGTGCTCGACGAGCACCGCGCGCTCGCCGGGATCTTCACCAGCCGCGACTTCCTCAACCGGATCGCCGCGGTCCGGGCGGATCCGGCGGCGATCGTCGAGGCGATCGACGACGACGCGATCCCGCGGCTCGTGTCGCGGCTGAGCGAGCTGTCCGAGCCGGTCGCGATGTACGATCTGGGAGGTGGCGCGTGACCGGCGGGATGGCGGCGCTGCCGGCGCCCGCGTCGACGAGCTCGGCCATCGCCCGGCGGCCAAGGTCACCGCGGACGACGCGATGTGGAAGGTCGTCGAGCAGATGAAGACGCTCGGCCGCGGCGCGGTGCTCGTCGAGGAGGTCGGCGCGCTGGCCGGGATCTTCACCGAGCGCGACCTGCTCAACCGCGTCGATTACACCGACCAGCTGTGGCCGCACCTGATCGTGCGACGTGATGACGCCGCATCCGATGGTGATCCGGCCGGATGACTCGCTGAGCGAGGCGCTGCGCCGGCTGATCGCCGGGCATCGCCGGCACCTGCCGATCGTCGACGAGCGGGGCCAGGTGCTCGGCATGCTGTCGATCC
>DASWOO010000215.1:0-4591 GCA_036404335.1 Kofleriaceae bacterium | reverse complement strand
CTCGTCGTCGTCGTCATCATCCTCGTCGTCGTCATCCTCGTCGTCCTCCTCCTCGTCCTCGTCCTCCTCCTTGTCCTCCTCCTCCTTGTCCTTGCCCCACGGCGGCTCGGTGCCGTCGCGCCAGCCGCCCTCGTCGTCGTCTACCTTGACCTCCTCCTCCTCCTTCCACTCCTCCTCCTCTTCCTCCTCCGCCCCGGACCAGTCGGTTACGCTGGGCGTACCCGTGGTGCCCTCGTCGTCTCCGGCGATGTCGTCCTCGGCCTCGTCCTCGGCCTCGTCGTCGTCGTCCTTGACCTCGTCGTCGTCGTCGTCCTTGACCTTGTCCTTGGCGTCTTCATCCTCATCGACGTCCTTGTCGCCCGCCTCCTCCGCCTCGTCCTCATCGTCAACACTCGGCTTGCGGCCGCGCTTGGGCGCGGCGGCGGTCCACGGGGTCAGGCTCGACGATTCATCGACGGTTGCACTGCGCATATCGATTTCCTTGGCCGCATTCTAAGCATGCGTATTACTGGGCATGTCAACTCAGTGAGCGCGCTTTACGGTAAGTGACGATCCGAGCCGGCTCCAGGTCGGCCCCGAGCCTGCGTGATACAACGCAGCGGTGCGTGGAAGCCGTGGGATCATCTTTGGAGCGCTGGTCCTAGCATCGCCCGCGTGGGCCGACCACACGAGCCTGCACTTCACGGCGACCGGCGATGCTTCCGCCACCGACAACCTGTTCGCGACCAACAACGACCGCCAGCCGGACGTGTTCGTCACCGTCCGTCCAGGCGTGCTGTACGCCTACGACGCGCCGCGAATGATCCACGACTTCACGGGCGAGCTCGAGGCGATCGAGTACCTGGCCCACAGTGACAACCCCTCACTCAGCGGCCGCGGCGGCTGGCGCGCGGTGATCTTGCCCGGCCCCCGGTCGTCGGTCACGATGTCGATCGACGCCGGCACCGGCGTCGTGACCTCGCTTGCCAACCGGACCTCGGCCGACGAGACCGTCGCGCTCGCCGCGCCATCCGGCAACGTCGAGACCCAGCAGGTCTCGGTCAGCGAGTCGACCTCGTACCAGACCAGCGAGCACACCCGGCTGACCCAGGGTGCGCTCGGGCGCTACGCCACCACGGACGACAACGCCGGCTCGACCACCGACACCCGCGAAATCAGCGGCAACCTCGGCTTCGAGCGCCAGTTCCAGCACGACTCGCTGCTGCTCAACGCCACGGTCTCGTACCTGCTGCTGTCGCGCGACGCGCCGGCCGGCACGCCGTTCGGAACCGGCCGCGACCACCAGCTCAACCCCGGCGGCTCGCTGGCCTGGCACCATGACTGGAACCAGCGCTGGTCGCACGCGGCCAACGCCGGCATCTCGGTGGTCCACCCCGTCGGCAACGACCCCAACGATCCGACCGCGACCCGCAAGACCTCGCTGTTCTGGGTCGCCGGTGCCGGCCTCGCGTACACCGAGGTCTGGGGCCGCGCCTACTTCTCGGTCGACCGCAGCGTCGCGCCGAACTTGCTGCTGGCCGAGAACACGCTCGACGAGAACGTCAACCTGCAGGTCTCGATGCCCCTGCCGTTCCTCGACGACACCAAGCGCAACCCCAAGCTGGTCGGCCAGGCGTCGATCGGCTACTCGCACAGCGAGCTGATCAACTCGGACAGCGGCGACACCGAGGGCAACATCAACGTCGGCCACCTCGACCTCAGCGTCGGCTACACGCCGCGCCCGGGCCAGACCTTCGGCGTGCGCTACGAGTTCGTCTATCAGCGATCCGGCGAGCCGATCGTGATGCCGGGCTCGATCGCGGTCGCGGCGTTCCCGACGTACTTCCGCAACACGCTGTCGTTCACGTTTTCGCTGCGCGTGCCCGATCGGGTCGCCGGCGAGGTCCCGCGCCGCAACAAGAGCATCCGCTCGGATCGCTCGGACCTGGTGCCGGTCGGCTCCGAGCCGGTCGTGACCGATCCGCTCGAGGGCGGCGAGGGCGATCAGGGCAACGGCGATCGCTAGGTCACCACGACGTCCGCCGGTGGGATCCCGGCGAACCCGGTGTTCCAGCCGATCGCGTAGCCGGTGACGTTGCGGAACACCGCGCGTCGGCCGGCGGCGAGCGCGTCGGCCTCGACGGTCCACTCGCCGAGCACGTCGTCCTCGTAGCACGTCGGCCCGGCGACCAGGGTCGGCACGCCCAGGCCGGTGCGCGGCGGCGCGGCGACCAGCTCGGGCTGGCTCCAGCGCAGGTGGCAGATCCGCGACAGCTCGACCACGCACAGCTGGCGATCGTCGAGCGCGCGCGACACCGCGACGCGGCCGGTGGCGTAGCCGGCGCCGTCGGCGATCCGCCGGCCGGGCTCGGCGAGCAGCTCGAGCTCGGGCACGGCGGCGCGCAGCTGCGCCAGGCACGCCGCGAGGTCGCCGATCGCGTGCCACGCGCCGCCGAGGTCGAGGAACCGCGGCGCGAGCCCGGCGTCCCGGGCGGCGTCGAGCACCGCGCGCGCGGTGAGCGCGAACCGATCGGCGGACGTCGCCGACACCGGCCCGTGGTGCACGTGCAGCCCGACCGGCCGATCGCCCGCGGCGCGCGCCAGCTCGCCCAGCGCCGCGCGCAGCCGCGCCGGCTCGATGTCGAGCCCGAACCGCGAGCGGCGATGCCCCGAGCCGTCGAGCACCGCGCCGACCGCCGGATCGCGCCGCGCGATCGACGCCGAGATCCGGATCGCGATCTCCGCCCCCGGCGGCGCGGCCGCCACCTGCGCGGCGGTCTCGCAGCTCGCGATCAGCCGGCCGCGCCAGTCCGCCACCGCCGCGATCGCCCGTGCGCTCGGGTCCGCCACCGACAGCACGCCGGCGCCCGCCGCGATCGCGTCGCGCACCTCCGCCGCCGACGCGACATCGAACCCGGCGAACCGCTGCGCCGCGAGCGCGCGCACGGCGGGATGCGGGAACGACTTCGCCGCGAACAGCGCGGTCACGCCGGCCGCGCGCGCCGCGTCCGCGAACTGCCGCAAGTTGTCGTCGATCCGCGCGAGCTCGAACACCAGGCTCGGCCGCGCCGCGCCGGCGATCGCCCGCGCGATCACGTCCGGCAGCTCGTGGCGCACGGCTACAGCGCGCCCTTGAGCTTCAGGAAGACCGGCAGGAACACGCCGATGTAGAACGCGCAGATGCCGATGATGATGATCAGGTCGCGCGTGTTGATCTTCATCTGGAACTCCGGCCGGTGGTGGCGGACCGCCGAGCACCAGCCGCCGACCAGGCCGAAGAAGATCCACAGCACCGGGTGGTAGAGGAACGACAGCGTGTTGATCTGGAACAGCACGCCGGCCATCGACGCCAGCAGCGCCAGGCCCCACGTGGTCGCGACCTCGGCGCCGGGTACGGCCTTGAGCTCGCGCAGCCCGACGATGAGCGACTTCATCGACAGGTAGATGATGCCGACGAACATCACCATCCCCGGGAAGCCGAGCTCGGAGAACGACAGCACGTAGGTGTTGTGCGCGGTCAGGAAGTGGTGCTCGGTGAAGTTCCGCGCGCCGACCCCGAACAGCGGGTTGTGCTTGAACATCTGCAGCCCGGTGCCCCACGCCTCGTAGCGCATCTGCGTCGAGATGTCGGCGGCCTCGCCGCTGCGCCCGCCTAGCATCAGCACCGGCGCGCCGACCGCGGCGGCGGGAATGATGATCTTGAAACCGTATTTTCGGACCAGGAACACGCCGGGCACGAGCATGCCGGCGATCAGCCCGCCGCGTGATTGGGTCAGGAACACCGTCCACATGACGATGACCGCGCCGACCCCGCACAGCAGCATGCCCGCGCCGCTCCCTCCGTCCTTCTTGCGGATCGCAAAGCCGATCAAGATCGACAGCGCGCCGGCGCAGATCGTCAGCGAGACCTCGTTCGGATCGTGCAGATCGCCGCGGTAGCGCACGCGCTCCTCGACCGAGTACGTGCCGAGCAAGCCGGCGTGCTCGCAGCGATACTCGAGGCCGGGCTGGGCGTCGGGGCCGCGGCACTGCTCGTTGTTCTCGCAGTCGCGGCCGTCGGGCAGGCCGGAGATGTCGCCCTCGCCGCCGCTCTCCTCACCGCCGACGCATTGCAGGCGCGACAGGCCCTGATGAAAGCAGATGATCGTCACGAACATGCAGACGCCGGCCAGGGTGGCGCACACGATCTGGAATGTTCGAAAGCGCTGGATGCCGTGCGCGATGACGCCGTACAGCGAGAACAAGATCAGGATCTCGATGGTGCGGCCCATGAACTGGGCGGGGGCGACGGCGGCGGTTCCGAGGATCACCCACAGCACCAGGCCGATCACCCACGGCAGGGTCGGCGCCCCGACCGGCTGCAGCCGGCGCAACCGGACATCGATCACCCAGCCGACCACGGCCAGCGCCGTGAACAGGTGGAGGAACGGGATGCGCTGCAGCAGCGGGAACGACTCCTGAGGCCGCGCCAGGATGAACACGAGCAGCGCGCAGATGCCGGGAATCGCAAACAAGCCGGCCAACCATAGCAGCCTCGGATGCAAAGCTAGAGGCTCGCACGCCGCAGTTGCGCCGGGCTCGGGTCGGTTGTCTCCGTGCGCGCACGCTCGCG
>DASWOO010000214.1:0-3190 GCA_036404335.1 Kofleriaceae bacterium | reverse complement strand
CGGGAACGATGACGGCGGCGCAGCTCGTCCGGCGCGCGGGCGAGCAGGGCCGCGCGCTGCGGGTCCTCGTGTTCGACCGGGCCGCGGCGTTCGCGGCCGGCGTCGCCTATCGCACGGTCGATGATCGGCACCTGCTCAACGTGCCGGCGGGCAAGATGAGCGCGTGGCCGGATCGGCCCGACAGCTTCCTCGACTGGGCGCGGGCGCAGCTCGGCGCGCAGGTTGCCGACGGCGACTTCCTGCCGCGCCTGCAGTTCGGCGCCTATCTGCGCGATCAGCTGCGCGCGGCGCCGGGCGGCTCCATCGAGCTCGTCCCCGACGACGTGCTCGGCGTCGCCGCGCGCGGCCCCGGCTTCACCGTCCAGCTCGCGGGCTCGGCGATCGACGTCGACGCCGCGGTCCTCGCGATCGGCCACCGCCAGCCCTCCGATCCGCTCGCCGATCGCTGGCACGGGCCGCGCGATCGGTTCCTCGCCGATCCGTGGCCGTCGCTCGATCCCGCGGTGATCGCCACCGGCGACCCGGTCGTCATCCTCGGCAGCGGCCTCACCGCGGTCGACGCCTGGCTCACCCTGACCCGCACCCCGCGCACCGCCCCGATCACGCTCGTCTCGCGCCACGGGCTGTTGCCCCGCGTCCACGCGTCCGCCCCCGTCGCCCCGATCGCGCTCGATGCGCTCGGGCTCCCGGCGCATCCCACGCTCCGCGCGCTCACCGCCGCCGTCCACCGCGCCTTGCTCGATGCGCCCGACTGGCGCGTCGTGATCGACGGCCTGCGCCCGCACAGCGCCCGGCTCTGGGCCGGTCTGTCGCGATCCGATCAGGCCGCGTTCCTGCGCCACGTCCGCCCGCTGTGGGAGGTCCATCGCCATCGCATGGCCCCGTCGATCGCCGCGCTCGTCGACGAGCAGCTCCGCACCGGCGCGCTCCGCATCCTCGCCGGCAAGGTCCGCACCGTCACCGCGTCCGCCACGCACGCCCGGCTCACCATCGCCCTGCGCACCGGCGGTGAAGTCCAGCTCTCCGCAGGCCACGTCATCAACTGCACCGGCCCCGGCCACCATCAGGCCCAGCTCCCCGCGCCCCTGCCCGCGATGATCGCCGCCGGCCTGCTCGAGCCCGACCCGCTCGGCCTCGGCGTCCTCACCGGCCCCGCCCACGAGGCCCTCGCCGCCGGCTCGCCCCGCCCCGGCCTCTACGTCCTGGGCACCCTGTGCAAACCCCGCCTCTGGGAATCCACCGCCGTCCCCGAGCTCCGCGCCCAGGCCGAAACCGTCGCCCGGCAGGTCCTCGGCGCGCTCGGGTAATCGCGCGCTCACCACGCCGCAGGCCCGCACAGCGCGCCGTCGGCGCACGCCCGCCGCCGCAGGTCCTGGCGCTCGGCCAGAGATGTCCGGAACGTCGGCTGCAATAGCCGGCGGCCATGGCGCAGACCGTCAGTGATCACATCATCCAGCGGCTGTACGGCTGGGGCGTCCGCCGGATCTATGGATACCCCGGTGACGGCATCAACGGGCTGGTCGGCGCGATCGCGCGGTCTGACGGCAAGCTGCGGTTCATCCAGCCGCGCCACGAGGAATCGGCGGCGTTCATGGCCTGCGCCCACGCCAAGTTCACCGGCGAGACCGGCGTGTGCATGGCGACCTCGGGGCCGGGCGCGATCCACCTGCTGAACGGCCTGTACGACGCGCAGATGGATCACCAGCCGGTGGTCGCGATCGTCGGCCAGTCGGCGCGCACCGCGATGGGCTCGGACTACCAGCAAGAGGTCGATCTGCTGACGCTGTTCAAGGACGTCGCCCATCACTACGTCCACGAGTGCAATCACCCGGCGGCCGCGCGCCATCAGATCGACCGCGCGATGCGGATCGCCGCCGCCGAGCGGGTCGTGACCTGCGTGATCATCCCGCACGACGTCCAGGAGCTCGACGGCGTCGACGCGCCGCCCCACGAGCACGACACCACGCTGTCCGGCATCGGCTACCGCCGCGGCGTGGTCGTGCCCGAGACCGCCGACCTGCGCGCCGCGGCCGAGATCCTGAACCAGGGCAAGAAGGTCGCGATGCTGGTCGGCGCGGGCGCGCTCGGCGCCAGCTACGAGGTGATGTCGGTCGCCGACACGCTCGGGGCCGGCGTCGCCAAGGCGCTGCTCGGCCGGACGGTGGTCGCCGATGATCTGCCCTACGTCACCGGCTCGATCGGCCTGCTCGGCACCGAGCCGAGCGACAAGCTGATGAAGGGCTGCGACACGCTGCTGATGGTCGGGACCAGCTTCCCGTACGTGGAATATCTGCCCGAGGAGGGCAAGGCGCGCTGCGTCCAGATCGACCTGTCGCCGCGGATGCTGTCGCTGCGCTATCCCGCCGACGTCGCGCTCCACGGCGACGCCAAGCAGACGCTGAACGCGCTGATCCCGCTGCTGAAGCTCAAGGAGGATCGCGGGTGGCGCGGCGACATCGCGGGCTGGATGGAGGACTGGTGGAAGCTGCTGGACCTGCGCGCGCACGAGGACGCCAACCCGATCAACCCGCAGCGCGTGTTCTGGGAGCTGTCGCCGCGGCTGCCCGACAACGTGATCCTGACCGCCGACGCCGGCTCGAGCGCGACCTGGTGGGCGCGCGATCTCAAGCTCCGGCCGACGATGATGGCCAGCCTGTCGGGCAACCTCGCGACGATGGGCCCCGCGATGCCGTACGCCACCGCCGCCAAGTTTGCCTACCCGGACCGGCCGGTGATCGCGACGGTCGGCGACGGCGCGATGCAGATGGTCGGCAACAACACGCTCGTGACGATCTCGGCGCACTACAAG
Organism: Kofleriaceae bacterium; assembly: GCA_036404335.1. Taxonomy (GTDB): domain Bacteria; phylum Myxococcota_A; class Polyangia; order Haliangiales; family Haliangiaceae; genus JABFXX01. The sequence goes on along the minus strand of DASWOO010000214.1, from coordinate 381 downwards.
GAGTGGAGCGATCCGCGCCTGGTCGTGATCGTGCTCAACAACGGCGATCTCAACATGGTCACCTGGGAGCAGCGGGTGATGATCGGCGACCCGAAGTTCGACGCATCGCAGAACCTGCCGGTGTTCCCGTACGCGAAGTACGCGACCCTGCTCGGGCTCGGCGGCATCGAGGTCGTGACCCCCGACCAGATCGGCCCGGCGCTCGATCAGGCGCTCGCCGCCGACCGGCCGGTGGTCGTCGAGATCCACGTCGACCCGGAGGTTCCACCGCTGCCGCCGCACGTCACGTTCAAGCAGGCGCGCAACGTCGCGTCGTCGATCGTGCGCGGCGATCCGCATCGCTGGCGGGTGATCCAGCAGACCGCCAAGCAGATCTGGGCG
>DASWOO010000213.1:0-7013 GCA_036404335.1 Kofleriaceae bacterium | reverse complement strand
GAGCACGCCGACGTGATCAAGCTCAACGATCGCGAGGTCGCGCAGCTGGGGCAGCTGTTCGGCTGGCGCGATCCGATCGCCGCGCTGCGGGTCGCACCCGACGGCCGGCACCGGATCCTGGCGGTGACCCACGGCGCGGCGGGCTCGACGATCTATCCCGGCCTGGGGCCCGGCGGCGGCGCGCCGATCGCGGTCGCGGGGGTGGCGGCGGTGCCCGGCGGCGACAACGTCGGATGCGGCGACGCGTACCTGGCGCTGCTGGTGTTCGGCATGACGTCGGGCTGGGATCTCGCGACCTCGGGGCGGATCGCCAGCCGGTGGGCGGCGGCGGTCGCCGGGGTCCGCGGCGCGACGCCGCTGTTCGATGACGAGCAGATCGCCGATCTGCTGGAGGCACCGTGAGCCTGGCGCCCGATGATGTCCCCCCCGATGCCCGCGATGCGGACGACGCCCCCGACGCGTGGGACCGGCTCGCCGACTGGTTGAAGCAGCGCGGCGCCGTGCCCGCGGTCGCCGTGCTGACCCTGGGCATGGTCGCGATCTACGCCCGGCTGTTCCTCGGCGAGATCGCCGGCGACGACCTGTCGTTCCACATGGCCGAGAGCGCGCGCATCGCCGACTGCCTGCGGGTCGGCGACTTCGACTTCTGGAACCCGAGCGCCAACGGCGGGTTCGCGTCGGCGTACTACTACCAGGTCATCCCGCAGCTGGTCTCGGCGATCCCGGCGGCGGTGTTCGGCCACCACCTGTTCTTCTTCCAGCTCAGCGTGTTCCTGCCGCTGGTCCTGGCGCCGGCGGCGGCGTACCGCGGCATGCGGGTGCTCGGCGCGTCGCCGTGGCAAGCGGCCGTCGCCGCGCTCGCGGTCGGCTTCCTCAACGGCGAGTCGCGCTGGGGCATGGGCAACGCCGGCACGTTCAACGTCGGGCTCTACACCCAGACCTGGGCGCTCGCCGCGTTCCCGATCGCGTACGGCCACAGCGTGCGCTGGGCGACCCGCGGCCGGGGCCTCGCGCCCGCGATCGCCTGGGGCGCGTTCGTGACGCTGTGCCACCCGTTCGCGGGCGTGTCGATGGTCGTCGCGGTGCTCGCCGGCTGGTTCGCGCGGCCGCTGCTCGCGATCGTCGAGCGCGCGCTCGCGGCGATCGGCCAGCACCTGCACGGCGATCCGGCGCTGGGCACGTGGCCGGCGATCCGCGACGCGCTCGGCGCCCGGTGGCGCGCGCTGCCGCGGCCGTTCGCCCGCGACTGGCTGCGCGAGACCGGCCGGCTCGCCGTGCTCGGCGTGTGCCTGCTCGTGACGTGGATGCCGATCTGGCTGCCGCTCGGCGTCGACTACGTCGGGTTCGGCGGGTTCCCCCACCGGGTCAACGACGAGATCGGCCCGGGGTTCGGCACGCTGCTCAGGTGGTACACGCACGGCGCGATCCTCGACTTCGCGCGGCCGATGGTGCTGACCTGGGCGCTGCCGCTGATCGCGCTGCTCGCGCGGCCGGCGTCGCTGCGCTGGCTGTGGGCGCCTGCGCTGGTGTTCGCGGTGTGGCTCGGCATGGGCCCGCACCTGGGCAAGACCGACGACGATCTGATCCCGGCGGTCCGGTTCCTCGGCGCGATGCAGGTCGTGATCGCCCTGGCGCTCGGCAGCGGCGCGGTCTGGCTCGGCCAGCAGATCTGGAACGCGCCCGAGGGCTCGCCGCTGTATCGCCCGCTGCGCCGCGCGATGGTCGCGGTGACGCGCGGCCGGCGCCAGGACTGGGCGCGCGAGGTCCCGCTGCAGTACGGCGTGCGCACCGCGATCGCCGCGATCGCCGCGATGCTCGGCGTGCTGCTCGTGGTGCCCGGCGCGCGCGCGCTCGCCAACCGCGTCCACGTCCTGCCCGACTACGAAGGCAGCCACGGCAACGAGCTGCACGAGATCGCGCGCAAGCTGCAGGACCTGCCGCCCGGCCGCAAGCAGGTCGGCACCGGCGCCGAGAACCACTGGTGGAACCTGCTCAGCTACGAGTACGGCCGGCGCCCGTCGACGCTGATGATGGGCGGCGGCGGCCTGCAGGCCAGCCCCAACTACGACTTCCTGTGGACCGACAAGGACCACAACAAGACCGCGTGGGTCTACGACGCGCCGATCCTGGTGTTCGGCAAGGCCAACGTCGCGAGCATGCCGGCGGGCGAGACCGTGTTCTCGACGAAGAACTACGAGGTCCGCCGCCTGCGGTCGCCCGGGCTGGTCTCGCCGGTCGAGGTGATCGGCGCGCTGCCGCCGGGCCGCAAGGAGGCGCACACCGCGGCGATCGCCTGGTACAAGACCGGCGAGCCGCAGAAGGATCGCGTCTGGGCATACGCGGGATCCGGCGACGCGACGCCGAAGCCCGACGGCGCGCGCGTGCTGCGCGCGTTTCGCCAGGACTCGCCCGGCGACGACGCGGATCTGTACGCCGAGGTCGACAGCCCGCAGCCGGCGACGTTCATGGCGCGCGAGAGCTGGCATCCGCGCTGGCATGTCTACGTCGATCAGATCGAGGCGCGCGTCCGCCGGGTCACGCCCGATTTTCTCGCGGTCGACGTCGCGGCCGGTCACCACACGATCGCGTTTCGCTTCGAGCGTCCATGGTGGGCGCAGGTCGCGTGGCTCGCGTGGCCGCTGCTGTCGTTGATCGCGTGGATCGTGACGCGGCGTCGCCGTTGATTGATGCTACGTTCGCGGCGTGACGCAGGACGAAGCCGCGCTCGCCCTGATCGATGACCCGGCGCTGATCGGGCCGCCGAGCGACGAGCTGGTCCCGCGCGATGAGTTCCTGCGCGTGATCGGCGCGCCCAACCACCGGGCCAGCGGCCTGTTGCGCGTGCTGCTCGCGCGGTGCCGGCCGGGCGCGCCGATCACCGAGCAGCTGCTCGCGATCGAGCAGCTCGGCCGCTACATCGTCGCCGGGCCGAGCATCCCGTCGACGATCCACCCTGCCCTGGTCCGGCTCGCGTGGCTGGTCACCGCGCTCGAGCAGCTGCCGGCCGCCAGGCGCCGGTTCCAGGCGTCGATCGCGGCGGTGCTCGACGGCACGCGCGGCATCAAGCTGCTCGGCGAGATCGGCCTGCCCAACGATCGCGGCCTGCTCGCCGAGACCACCGACCGGCTTACCCGGCGGTTCCTGCCCGAGCCACCGGCGGTCCACGAGCTGTGGCGGCTGTGCGGTCACATCGTCCGCACGATCGACGATCTGGCGTGGCTCGGCCCCGCGGCCGATCCGCTGCTCAACCGGCTGGCGATCGCCGGCGGCGACGCGTGGCACTCGCTGCGCGGCGGCGTGCTCGACGCGATCGGCCTCCTGACCACGCGGATCGCCGCGCTCGGCATGAGCGAGGCGCTGCGGACGCGGACCGACGTCGACTCGCTGCGCGGCTCGCCGCTGTTCCGGCTGACTCGCGCCGGCCTGCCCGAGATGCCGGAGCTGATCGTGGCGTCGCGCGCCCACCTCGAGCAGGTGCGCGACGCGCTCGAGGATCACGGCGTGTCGATCGAGGTCGTGTACTCGCTCGACGCGATCGAGCGATCGCTGGCCCGGCTCGAGCTATTGCTGCCGTTCGTCGGTCCCAGCGCGCACGCGCCCGACAGCAGCGACACCCGCGCGATCGTCGCCGCGATCGGCCGCGGCCTGGTCGGCGGCCACAGCTTCCGCCAGCTGGTCAGCGACAACCTGCGGCTGCTCGCGCGCAAGGTGATCGAGCGCGCCGGCCGGACCGGCGAGCACTACGTGACGTCGTCGCGCCGCGAGTACTGGGGCATGCTCGGCTCGGCGGCGGGCGGCGGCGTGATGACCTGCGGCACCGCGGTGGCCAAGTTCTTCGTCAAGTGGGGCCACTTCGCGCCGTTCCTCGACGGGCTGCTGTCGTCGATGGTGTACGCCGGCAGCTTCGTGCTGATGCAGCTGGTCGGGTTCACGCTGGCGACCAAGCAGCCGTCGATGACCGCGGCGGCGCTCGCCGGCTCGATCCGCCAGTCGTCCGGCGCCGGCCGGCTCGACGAGCTGGTCCCGCTGATCGCCCGGATCGCGCGCTCGCAGTTCGCGGCCGCGCTCGGCAACGTCTCGGCGGTGATCGTCACCGCGCTCGGCTTCGCGTATGTGTGGCAGCACGCGATGGGCAAGCCGTTCCTGGACGCGGACACCGCCAAGGCCACGGTCGCGTCCTTCGATCCGTTACACACCGGGACGGTCTTTTATGCCGCGCTGACCGGCGTGCTGTTGTGGCTCTCGAGCCTGTGCGCCGGCTGGTTCGAGAACTGGGTCGTGTTCCGGCGGCTGCCCGAAGCGATCGAGCACCACCGCTACGGCAAGCGGTTCGGCAAGGCGCGCATGGAGAAGACCGCGCGGTTCCTCGAGCGCGAGGCGGCCGGGTTCGGCGGCTCGGTGTCGCTCGGGTTCCTGCTCGGCATGATCCCGGCCTTCGCCAAGTTCTTCGGCACCGCGGTCGACGTCCGCCACATCACGCTGTCGACCGGATCGCTGACCCTGGCGATCTCGTCGATCGGCATCGAGGGCGCCGGCTCGGAAAAGTTCATCTCGGCGGTCATCGGCATCGTGATCATCGGCCTGCTCAACTTCGGCGTCAGCTTCGCGCTGGCGCTGATCGTCGCGCTGCGCGCCCGCGACATCGTCGGCGGCGAGCGCGCGCGGCTGCCGGGCGCGGTGTTCAGGCGGTTCCTGCGCCGGCCGTTCGAGTTCTTCTACCCGCCCCGGGACACCGGCCCGCCGCGCGCGACTTCACATCATTAAAGCCCCGGGCGGGGTATGCTCGTCGCAGGCTTATGAAGCGAGCAGCAGCCCTCGGGCTTGTCATCCTGGCGGCGTGTGGCGGCGACGACAGCGATTACTCACCCACGACCGTGCCGGACCAGATCCTGCCGTCCGCGACGTACGCCGAGCACTGCGCGTCGCCCCGCAGCGGCAAGCACCCCGTGCTCGGCTACGAGTACGACGACAAGCAGGGCAACCTGCTCGCCGAGCAGCTGTGGCTGCGGTCGTGGACCGACGAGCTGTACCTCTGGTACAGCGAGGTGCCGCGCACCGACCCGAAGATGTTCAGCACCGCCGAGGACTACTTCGACGTGCTGAAGACGCCGGCCAAGACCGCGTCGGGCGCGGCCAAGGACAAGTTCCACTTCACCTACGCGACCCAGGAGTGGGAGGCGCTGTCGAGCACGGGCACCGAGGCGGGCTACGGCCTCGAGTGGGCGCTGCTCAAGACCTCGCCGCCGCGCGAGCTGGTGGTCGCGTTCGTCACCCCGAGCTCGCCGGCCTCGGACGCGAGCCTCGCGCGCGGCACCAAGATCATCTCGATCGACGGCGTCGACGTCGCGAACGGCACCGACGTCGACACGCTCAACGAGGGCATCACCCCATCGGCGAACGGCAAGACCCACACGTTCGTCGTCCAGGATCTCGGCGCGGCGGCGACGCGCACCGTGATGATGACCTCGAAGGACGTCACGATGCAGCCGGTGCAGAGCGGCGGCCTGTTGCCGCTGGGAGCGCCCGACGACAAGATCGGCTACATCCTGTTCAACTCGCACATCGCGACCGCCGAGCAGGAGCTGTTCGACGCGATCGCCGACCTGTCGCAGAAGGGCGCGACCGACCTCGTGCTCGACCTGCGCTACAACGGCGGCGGCATCCTCGACCTCGCCGCGGAGCTCGGCTTCATGATCGCCGGCTCGGCGCAGAGCAGCGGCAAGATCTTCGAGCGCGAGACCTTCAACGACAAGCACCCGACGACCGATCCGGTGACCGGCTCGCTGATCACGCCGACGCCGTTCTACGATCACTCGTCGGCCAACATCGCGCTGCCGTCGCTCAACCTGCAGCGGATCTTCGTGCTGACCGGCTCGGAGACCTGCTCGGCGAGCGAGGCGGTGATGAACGGCCTGGCCGGCATCGACGTCGAGGTGATCCAGATCGGCGACACCACGTGCGGCAAGCCCTACGGGTTCTACCCGTTCGACAACTGCGGCACGACGTACTTCTCGATCCAGTTCCAGGGCAACAACGACAAGAGCTTCGGCGACTATCCCGACGGCTTCGTGCCGGGCGGCGCGCTCAAGGGCTGCGTCGTCGACGACGACTTCAGCAAGGCGCTCGGCGACCCGCTGGAAGGCCGGCTGGCGGCGGCGCTGTACTACCGCACCCACAGCGCGTGCCCGCCGGCCACGGCGCGCCGCGCGACCGATCGCGGCACCGCCAAGCCCGGCGCGCTGCGCGACCCCCGGCCGGCCTGGCGGCAGAACCGGATCATCCAGCCGCTGATCAGACGCTAGGGCGCGTCCGCGGCGCGCGGCATCGGCAGCACGACCTTGAGGCTGCGCAGCTTCCACGCCGACTGCTTGTTCGGCCGGTAGAACGCGAACGCGGTGCGCACGCCGCTCGCCCGGTCGAACTCGGCGAGCGCGTCGAACGTCGAGCCGGTGCCGTCGATCCCGACCTTGGCCTCGGACACCGCGATGATCCGGCGGTACGCGCCGAGCTGCGCCTGGTGCTCGGCCTGGAGCTGGACGAACACCGCCTTGGCCTCCTGCTTCTGGAAGATGCCGGTCGCCTCGTCCCACACCTGCGCGGCGTGGCCATCGCGCAGCAGGCGCAGGATGTCGTCGGCAACCTGGTGGACGTCGCACTGCTTGATGTCCATCGGGTCGGCGCACGCCTTGCCGCGCGCGGCGCGCTGGGCCTGGGTGATCTTGAGCTCGGGCGGCAGCTCGACGCCGATGCCGAGCATCTTCCAGCGGCCCTGGTGGTAGTGCAGGCTGACCGACGCCTTGCACGTCGCCTTCTCGTACGCGACGGTCAGCGACACCCGGCCGACCTTGCCGTACGGCCCCGAGGTCACCAGCGTGTCGTTGATCGACGCGATCTCGCGGAACGCGCCGACGGTCTTGGCCAGGTCGGTCATGTCGTCGCTTAAGTGATCCTTGCGCACGATCTCCTGGAACCGCGGCGACGCCTGCTCGTAGACCTCGTCGTACGCGCCCTTG
>DASWOO010000212.1:0-5297 GCA_036404335.1 Kofleriaceae bacterium | reverse complement strand
GCGCTGGCCGTGTACATGAAGTCGGCGGACCGGCTGCTCGGCCTGCGCGAGCAGCTCCCCGGCCGCAGACGCGATCATTCGATCGCGATCAGCCACAGCTGGGCGCCCTGCGACGGGGTCGGCGTCCACGTAACGTCGTAGGTGCCGGCCGCGGTGACCTGCTTGACCGCGACCGCGCACTGCACGAACGAGTCGGTCTCCTGCGCGTTGCTGTCGACCAGGGTGAAGCCGTTGTTGGGCGTGGCGCTCTGCGGGGTGCGCGGGAAGCCGTCGCCCCACCAGAACGCGACCAGCGTGGCCGGCCCGTCGGTCGTCACCGCCTTACTGGTCAGCGGCGGGGCGCGGACCTCGTTCCACTGGACGTCCTGAACCTTGCCGCTCGCCTCGACCTCGACGACCGCCATCGTGATCTCGTCGCTCTGCCCGGTGCCGAACTTGCCGGTCGAGGTCGTGACCTGGAAGTTGGCGCCGCCCTTGGCCGGCTTGAACGTGTACAGCGCGGTGCCCGAGTCGGGATACAGCGAATAGGCGTGGACGCTGCCCTGCTGGACATAGGGCGCGTTGCCCTTGTTGTCGGTCGGCAGCGCGAACAGCTTGGCGTTGCCGCGGCCGACGCTGACCACGAGCGTGCTGCCCGCGTCCTGCGTGGTGATCGGCTGCGTCGAGATCGAGATCGCCGGGTTGGCGCCGAGCTTGTAATAGTTGAGCGCGTGCGCGCCGGCGGACGCGCTGCCGGTGCCCTGATCGGAGCCCGAGCCGATCGACATCGGCGCATCGGCCCGGGTCTCGGGCGACGAGCCGCAGCCGCTCGCGAGCAGCCCCACCGCACATGCCATCACAACGCTAGCTCGAGCCATGGTCCGCAAGGATAGCGAACCGCCCCGAGCCTGGGAAGCGCGATCGGTTGATCAGGGATGGGCCGGCTGCTGCGCGCAGACCTGAAGCGTGCCCCCCGCGGGTGCGTCGATCTTGGTGGCGAGGTTGGCGAGGCGCCGGAGGCTCAGCTGCTGGCCGCGAAACTGGTAGCCGGTCGCGAGCCGGACGTAGGTGGCCGCGCTGGTCGGGCGCACGTCGACGGAGTAGCTCGGCTGCGTCCCGAGCAGATCGATCGTGAGCAGGAAGTGATACGTGGTGCCCGCGGCCCAGGGATAGGAGACCGCCGCGCCGTACGCGGCGTTGTTGCGGACGTCGATCACGCCGGCGGGGTTGAACCGGACGGTCGGGGCCAGATCGTTGAACTCGTCGGCGAGGACGTTGCTGAGCCCGACGACGGCGTCGAGCCCGGTGACCGACGGCGTGGCGTCGAGCTCGAGCTGGAAGCCGCTCGTCTGCGGATCGAACACCCGGTTGTTCCAGCTGGTCCCGCCCGTGAAGCACGGGATGGCCGGCGGCGGCGACCACGGCAGCGTGGCGTCGAGGCTCGGCGCCGGCGAGACGGCGGCGGTGAGCGCGGGCGTCGTGCTCGCGTGGTGGCGCACGAAGATGCGGCCCGCGCCGCCGCCACCGCCGCCCGCGAACGAGTTGGCGCTGGCGCCGGCGCCGGCCGCGCTGGCCCCCGCCGCGCCCGCACCACCGTTGCCGCCCGACGGGATGCCGCCGAGGCCGCCCGCGGCCGGCGTGGTCGTCGCCTGGCCATCCGCGCCGTTCGCGCCGAGCCGGCCACCGCTGTTCAGGTTGCCACCGCCACCGCCACCGCCGCCGTTGGCGGCCAGCACGCCGCCGTCCAGCATGACGACGGTCGGCGCCTCGAGCAGGATCTCGCCCCCGGCGCCGCCGCCACCACCGCCGCCGCCACCCGCGCCGTTCCCCGTGCCGCCACCGCCGCCGGCCTGGATCACGCCGGCGACCTCGATCGACACCGCCGAGCTCAGTTGCAGCGCGCCGCCGCCGCCGCCCGCGCCCACGGCGACCCCGCCGTGCGCACCCGCCGAGCCACCGATCAGCGGATCCGCCGGGCTGCCGCCATACGTCGCGCCGCCCAGGCCCGGCGGCGCCAAGGCCGGGGTCTTCGATCCACCGTTGCCGCCGGCAGTGCCGTAGCCGCCGCCGCCCCCACCAGAGGCGATGCGGATATTGCGGTTGGGGTCCCGGAACTCGACCCCCACCGTGCCCGCGCCCGCGCTGCCGGCGCCCGGGCCCGCCGTCGTGCCGACTGCGCCCACGCTCACCGCGCCGTGGATCGTGATCGCATCGCTGGCGACGATGATCAGCGCCGCCGAGCCGGTGATCGTGAGCGCCGCCTCGACGTCGAGCGCGTTCACGAACAGCACCGCGTACGGCGGCTGGCTCACGAAGTACGCGCTGGTCACGCCGTTGATCGTGCGCGCCGTGGTGTTGATCGTGGTGGCCGTGGCCACCGTCAGGTCTGGCGCGCCCGCGACGAGCGAGCTGACGTGGAGCGGCAACGCCGGCGGCGCGGCGTCCAGTCCGCCGGCGTCGGTCCCGAGCACCGCCCCCGCCGTCTGCCGAGGTCCTCGTACTGCAAATTTTCACAAGAGGCGGATAAGCAGCTGACCAGGAACATCGCCGCCCACTTCGCAGCGTGACGGCTGAGCTGAGCCCGCGTTGCCGACGATATCTTCATGATCTCCGTCTTAGATGAAGATGTCATGTAAGCGCGAGACGCCGGACTGCCGCTTACTGCGGCGGCGGCGGTCGGTCGAGCTCCACGATCAGGGTAAGAGCCTGGGCTCGGCTCACAGCTTGGCGAGGATCGCGTCGCCGTCGGGAGTGCCCAGGCCCGTGCAGGCGTCCCAGCCGACCGTGGCGTCATAGCCGGCGACGCTGTCTTTGATCGCGTTGGTCCCGCGGGTCACGTCGTGCAGCACGCCGGGGTGCTTGTAGAGGAACGGGTTCAGGAAGCCGACGTTCTTGCGCTTGGCCTGGTTGAGCCGCGCGACGAGGCCGGCCATCAGCGGCGCGACCGCGCTCGTGCCGCCCGACGCGCCCTCGAGGCCGTCGACCCGGGTGAAGTAGTTGGTCGCGCTCATCGCGAGGTCGGGCACGCCGCGGCCCGGCACGCCGTTGGCCAGCGCCGCCGGCAGTTGGATGCCGGCCTGATACGACGGCACCGCGAACACCTGGCTGATGCCGCCACCGCTGGCCCAGCCGCCGCCGCCCTGCACGCTGGGGTCGAACGGCGTGCCGTCGTTCCACACGACATCGACCCCGGCGTCGATCTGCGTGCCGCCGCACGCGAGCACGAGGTCATCGCACGCCGGGTGATCGACGTGGATCTTGCGATCCCAGTCGGCCGCGTCGAGGTCGGCGCAGCCGTGATCACCCGACGCGATGCAGATCGTGATGCCGAGCGCGCCGGCGGCGGCGAACAGCTCGTGAAAGGCCCGGATGCCCTGCGCGTCGGTGGTCGACTCGGGGCCGCCCCAGCTGATCGAGATCACGCCCGGCTTGCGCTGGTGGTCGTGGATCGCGGCGCTGATCGCGTCGAGGAAGCCCTTGTCGCCGTTGTTGGGCGCGAAGTACACGGCGAACTTGGCCCTGGGCGCCACCGCGCCGGCGACCTCGATGTCCAGCATGACCTCGCCGTCCGCCGAGCTGGCGTTGGTGGGCTTGTTGCCGATGTGGTCGACCGCGATCGAGCTGACCTGCGGCGCGGCGATCTTGGCCTCGGCGAAGAACGCCTTGAGGTCGGTCGTGCGGTAGCCGCCGCCCAGCTCGATGATCGCGATGGTCTGGCCGGCGCCGTCGAGCGCCACGCCGTCGGCCTCGGCCGGGAACTTGTAGCGCGCGGCGAACTCGGTCGCGATCACGCCGTTGTCGCCGCCGGGGCCGCCCGCGCCGCTCGCGCGCTGGTGGCGGGTCCGCCGCTTCGCCCGGGTGTCGAACCCGAACACGCCGGTGACGATGCCGGCCAGCTCCTGCGGGATCGTGATCTCGCCCTGGCGGCCGCGGTACGTGCCGGTCGAGTGGTGATACATGTGCACGTTGGCGTGGAACGCCGCGAGCAAATCGCGCATCGGCCCGGTGACGCGCACCGTGCGATCGAGCGCGCTGCGGTGGGTGATCAGCAAGTTGTGCCGCGTCGCGAACTGTTCGATCGCGTCGAGGTCGGCGGCCGACGCGCCGTGCTGCTCCTCGAGCTCGGCGTGGCTGAGGTACTGGCGATCGGCGATCGCCTGGTTGCCGAGGTCGTTGGCGAGCTGGGCCAGCCGCGCCGGATCACCGACCGAGCGGACCCGGATGGTCAGGCTCGCCACCTCCGCCGGATCCACCGGACCCGCGGCGCGTGAATTGGGCAACAGCTCCCGCTTGCTTCCATTCAATGGCACGTAGCTGGACATGACTTTCCCCCGTGGTTCAGCGCGAGGTCACGCGCCGCACCTCTCCAGGATCCACCATGGTCGAGCGTCGTGCCACCAGAAAGCCGCGGGCCTTGCAGGACGGCCGCGCGCGCCGTAGATTGCCAATCGCATCGAGCCTCGATCGATGCGCCCATCACCTTCCGCCGCTGACCGACGCACCCACCGAGCTCCATTCGAGGGGCACGAGGCTCTCGCTCGCGAACTGCACGGCGTCGGCGATGCGCGGGATGCTCCGCTTTTTCGCCAGCGCCTTCGCCAACGCAGCGACGTCGACGCGGTCGCCGCGCACTGCCGCGTCGATGGCCGTTGTCATCCGGCGAACGCCGCGCGCGATGGCCGCGATGCCCCCGATGATCATCCAAGGAACCCCGGTCGCACTAAGGGCGCTCGTCAAGCTCGCGAGAGCTTGCTCGAGACGTTCATCGCCGCTGGCGCGCTTGCTTGGCCTTGGTCTGGATCCGCACCCAGCGGCGGCGCATCTCGAGGACTCCGGATTCGCTGCCGGGATCGCGAGGTCCTGGCCAAATGCCCATCTTCGCGAGCGCGTTCGCCGCGGAGCGCGCTTCCGCCACCGCGAGTTCGGGTTGCGGCCCGGCCACCCGACGCTCCTCGACGATCCGTTCGGCAGCGAGCTCCTGGCCGCGCAGCCAGCGTCTTACGGCGGCGGCTTGATCCGGCATGCCGCTGGATACAATAGCCGAGCTTAGCGCGGTCGTCTGCTGAGCGACAATTACATCTCCCCAACGACGACGCCGAGGGTCTCCCCCGATCTCAGCGACGTGACTGATCAGGGCGGCGTGCTCTTCACGAGATGGAGAGGCCTTGTGCGCCTATTGAGCGACGCTCAAGTCAGGAAGTTGATGGATGAGTGAGCAAGCACGACGCCCTCAGATCCCGGAGGGGCAAGCCGCTTGGTTCGGCGACGGTGAGCGGCCATTCACGCCGAGTACGTAGCGCTGATGCACCATTTCGGGA
>DASWOO010000211.1:0-2982 GCA_036404335.1 Kofleriaceae bacterium | reverse complement strand
TGGTGCTGACAGCCTCGGGAGAGCACCTGTGATAGGGTCCGCGCGCGTGTCCGATCCAACCGCCTCGGCGCCGATCATCCGGCTGCGCGACATCACCAAGAGCTACGGGGCGGGCGCGGCCAAGGCCCAGGTGCTGCGCGGCGTCAGCTTCGACGTCGCGCCCGGCGAGTTCGTCGCGCTGGTCGGCCAGTCGGGCTCGGGCAAGTCGACGCTGCTCAACATCATCGGCGGGCTCGATCAGCCCGACGCCGGCGAGGTCGAGATCCTCGGCATCGACACGCTGCGCGCCACCGACGCCCGGCGCGCAGGGATCCGCAACCACTCGATCGGCTTCGTGTTCCAGGCCTTCAACCTGCTCGATCACCTGAGCGTGCTGCGCAACGTGATCCTGCCGGCGGCGTTCGCGCGCGACGCGGGCGACGTCGAGGACCGCGGCCGCGAGGCGCTGCGCCGGGTCGGGCTGGCGGACTTCGGCCACCGCATGCCCGGCGAGCTGTCGGGCGGCCAGAAGCAGCGCGTCGCGATCGCCCGCGCGCTGTTCAACGCGCCCAAGCTGCTGCTGTGCGACGAGCCGACCGGCAACCTCGACTCCGAGACCGGCCGCGAGGTCATCGACTTCTTCCGCGAGCTCAACGCCAAGGACGGCGTGACGCTCGTGATCGTCACCCACGAGCGCCGGGTGTCGAGCGTCGCCAAGCGCGTGATCGCGATGCGCGACGGCATGCTGGTCGAGACCACCGACGAGGAGCTGGCCGCCGCCCACGGCGGAGGCCCGTCGTGACGGGAGCTATCCGATGATGCCCGCTCGCAACCTGGTGCGCATGGTCGTGGGGAACACCCTGCGCAGCCGGCGCCACTTCATCCTGTCGGCGTTTGGCATCGTGATCGGCATCGCGACGTTCGTCGTGTTCCTGGCGTCGACCGAGCAGGTCGGCGCCGTGCTCGAGAAGATCTTCCCGGTCGAGCAGGTCCAGGTCATCGCGCCGCGCGCGTCCTTGCTCGGCAAGGACATCAGCAAGAAGCTCGACGACGCGGTCGTGGAGAAGATCCGGTCGCGGCCCGAGGTCGACCGCGCCGATCCGACCGCGGTCGTGCCGCGCATGGCGCTGGCGTTCCCCGCGTTCGGCCGCGCCAACTTCGAGGGCAACGATCTCAAGTTCGAGGTCGGCGGCTTCGCCGACGGCATCAACCCCGACTACGTCGACGACGACGCCCGGACCCGCGAGCTGTTCAAGGACTGGGACGCGATGCCCAGCGATCCCAAGCGGGTCGCGTGCGTGCCGCCGCCGCACGACCCCAACGAGGAGGTCATCCAGTCGCCGCCCGCGCCGCGCCGCGAGATGAAGCCGGGCATCTACTACAACCCGTGCCCGCAGCCCGATCGCTACTACTGCGACGAGGTCGACTCCAGGTGCCACCACCGGGTGCCGCTGGTGATCTCGCCGACGCTGATCGAGCTGTACAACGGCCAGTTCGCCAAGTCGCACGGCATGCCGATCGCGGAGACCGACTTCGTCAAGTTCATCACCCAGCGCGGCGGCCTGTCGGCGATGCGGTTCTCGATCGGCCTGGGCCTGACGACGATCGCCGGGACCGACGGCCAGGTCGCCGGCAAGAAGCCGCACCGGGTCGAGGGCGTGCTGGTCGGGCTCAGCAACAAGTCGATGCCGATCGGCCTGACCGTCCCGATCGGCTACATCCAGCGCTGGAACCGCGAGTTCATGGGCGAGAACGCCGCGACCGCGTACTCGTCGATCATCGTCCGGCTCAAGGACAAGAACCAGATCGCGGTGTTCTCCCAGTGGCTGCAGGACGAGCTCGACCTGCGGCTCGAGGACTCGCTCGGCGAGAAGTTCGCGACCGCGTTGCTCGTGATCCGGCTGGTGCTGATCCTGATCTCGCTCGTGATCATCACGATCTCGGCGATCAACATTGCTCACAACTTCTTCATGCAGGTCACCGAGCGCCGCCGCGAGCTGGGCCTCCTGCGCGCGCTCGGCGCCGGCCAGCTCGACGTGCTGCTGGTCGTGCTGGGCGAGGCGGCGCTGATCGGCCTGATCGGCGGCCTGCTGGGCCTGGGGCTGGGCGTGGGCCTGGCCCATGGCGTCGACTGGGGCTCGGCGCACTACCTGCCGCGGTTCCCGTACAAGCCCGAGACCTGGTTCCACTTCAAGTGGTGGATCGTGATCGGCGGCCTGGCGTGCTCGACCGGGTTCTCGGTGCTCGGCGGCTACCTGCCGGCGCGCCGGGCGTCCCGGATGGAGCCGGCTCAGGCCCTGACCCAGAACTGACGCAAAACTCGGCACCCGGCACCGCTCGAGACCAGTCCCGGACGCGTGGCCGGCTATGCTACCTTCAAGGCGATCGTGAAGAAGCCGACGCTTTTCGGCAAGTATTTCCTGCTCGAGCGGATCAACGTCGGCGGCATGGCCGAGGTGTTCCGCGCGAAGGCGTTCGGCGTCGAGGGCTTCGAACGCCTGGTGGCGGTCAAGCGCATCCTGCCCAACATCGCCGAGGATGCCGAGTTCATCCGGATGTTCATCGAAGAGGCCAAGCTGTCGGTGCAGCTGACCCACGCGAACATCGCGCAGATCTTCGACCTCGGCGTCGTCGACGGCGCGTACTACATCGCGCTCGAGCACGTCCACGGCCGCGACCTGCGCGGCATCTTCGACCGCTGTCGCGCGCTCGGCGACACGATGCCGATCGCCCAGGCGTGCTTCGTCGCGATGAAGGTCTGCGAGGGCCTCGACTACGCGCACAACAAGCGCGACCAGGGCCGGCCGCTCCAGCTGGTCCATCGCGACGTCAGCCCGCAGAACATCCTGGTGTCGTTCGAGATGGCTCAAGAAGAACTACATCGACAAGGGCAAGATGGGCATGGCGGCGGGTGAGGGCTTCTACAGGTACTTGTAGTGCTAGCAGTGCGCCTAATCGCCGTACAAGCTGAGCTGAAATGTGTTCGTGGTCAACCGGGTTCCG
>DASWOO010000210.1:0-5178 GCA_036404335.1 Kofleriaceae bacterium | reverse complement strand
CGCACTACTACGCGACCCGCACCCGGTGGAACGACCGCGAGGCCTCGTGGCACACGGCCGATCGCGCCGCGACGTTCATCTACCTCAACAAGACCTGCTTCAACGGCCTGTGGCGCGTCAACCGCTCCGGCGCCTTCAACGTGCCGATCGGCCGCTACGCCGATCCGCCGATCTGCGTCCCCGACAGCCTGCGCGCCGCCAGCACCGTCCTGTCGCGCGCGACCCTGCGCTGCGGCGATTACCGCGACGCCGTCGCCGACGCCGGCCGCGGCGACTTCCTGTACTTCGACCCGCCCTACGACCCGGTCACGCCGACCGCCAACTTCACCAGCTACACCACCAGCGCCTTCGGCCCCGAGCAGCAGCGCGAGCTCGCCGACACCGCCCGCGCGCTGATCGCCCGCGGCTGCCGCGTCATGCTGTCCAACAGCGACACGCCCTTCATCCGCTCGCTCTACAAGGGCTTCCAGGTCGATCGCGTCAAGTGCTCGCGCGCGATCAACTCCAACGCCGCCAAGCGCGGCGACGTCGACGAAGTAATCATCACCGGCGGCTACTAGCCACTTCGACAGGCTGCCTGTCGCCGCGACGAAGCCAAGCCGCGATATAGCTTCGCCCGCCCCGCAGCGAGCCGGGGCTGCGCGGGGAGGCGAGGGCGATGGCTGGCGGGACCGGAGGTCCCGGGAGCCAAGGGCCACGAGGTGCGCTCGCGTGAGCGCGGCGGCTGGGCCGCGTGGCGTGCGGGCGGGCGGATCAGGCCAGCGCGTTGGCGCTGGCGTACTTCTGGGTCGCCGGGTCGTAGTCGAGAAGCGTGCCGATCACGCCGGCCGACTTGGCGATACGCACGATATCATCGTGGTTCGCGCGGACGACCATGCGGGGTTCGGCGCCGGCGGCGTCCTGGGTGGACAGGAACTGCCGTGCCTTCACGACGTTCTTGAACACCAGCAGATACTTCTGATCGTTGCCAGCACGAGCCATCATCGGGACCCGCCCGTCGGCGTCCTGGGTCGATAGCTCGCCGTCGTTCTGGATCAAGAGGACCCACAGGTTGTTGAGGGGGGTGGTGTCCGTGGCGGTGCGCGTCTGGGTCATCAAGGTTCTTGAGCTCTCCTGCTCCGAAGTGGATGGAACGAGCGGATTGATGCGGTTTTTGTCGCGATCTGTCAAGGGCTTCGGTTTCAACGACCCGTTACAATGACCTCCGGGCCGCCGCGCTTGACGTAGGGGCGATCACAGGCTCCACTGGATCAAACGGTAGCTCGACGATGACGCGGCTCCATCTACCAGTAATCAATGACCTCGCTCGCCGGGTCGCGCCGCTGATCGGGACGATCCCGGCGGACCCGCTGCTGGATGGATTTGCCCGTCGGATCCGGTACTTGCGCGTGTCGGTCACCGATCGATGCAACTACCGCTGCTCGTACTGCATGCCGGAGGAGCTGGGGGATCAGCTCCGGTTCGAAACTCGCTCGGCAATTCTCTCATTCGAGGAGATCGAACGGTTGCTCGGGTTATTCGCCCAGCTGGGCGTCCGCAAGGTCCGCCTGACGGGCGGCGAGCCCACGGTGCGCAAGGGCATCGTCGAGCTGGCCGGGCGGGTCGCGCGCGTGCCGGGCATCGAGCAGGTCGTGATGACGACCAACGGCCACCTGCTCGACGAGCTGGCGGCGCCGCTCGTCGCGGCCGGGGTGTCCTCGGTCAATGTCTCGCTCGACACGCTCGATCCTGCGAAGTTCCGGCAGCTGACCGGGCGGGGAGAGCTCGCGCGCGTGCTGGCGGGCGTCGACGCGGCGCGCGCGGCGGGGATGCAGGTCAAGACCAACGCGGTCGCGCTGCGCGGCGTGAACGACGACGAGCTGGTCGCGCTGTGCGAGGACGCGTGGCGCCGCGGCGCGGTGCCGCGGTTCATCGAGCACATGCCGATGTCCGACGGCGCGCTGTACGCGGCCGAGGCCGAGGTCTCGGCGGCCGAGATTCGCCGGCGGATCGAGGCGGTGTGCGGCGAGCTGGTGCCTGCCGCCGGGGCGCGCGCCGCGGGCGCCGACGCCGGGCCGGCGCGCTACTGGCGCGTCGCCGCGACCGGCCGCGAGCTCGGGATCATCTCGGCGATGACCGAGCACTTCTGCGACGACTGCAACCGGCTGCGCCTGACCGCCACCGGCGACCTGCACGCCTGCCTCGGCCACGATGACGCGGTCAGCTTGCGCGACGTGGTGCGGCGCGGCGGCAGCGACGACGACGTGGTGCGATCGATTGCCGCAGCGGTGACCGGCAAGCGCGCCGGCCACGTGTTCGAGCGCAACGGCACCGGCGCACCGCAGAAGCACATGATCGGCATCGGCGGCTAGCGCGTCGCGCGGCCGGTGACTGCAGTACCCGCCGCGGGGTTTGGGGGCCCCGGATCTCGGCTTGCCGCGCGTGAAAAGATCACGTAGACCGCCGGAGGCGCGACAACGGCTGAGCGAGCGGGAATGCGCGTGATCATGCTACGGTTCTCGCCTCGCCGGGAACGCCGCTGCCTCCGGAGGGCAACGCCATATGGACAAGAACACGCTGGGTAAAATTCTTTTGACGGCGGTCGTCGCCATCGGCGGAGTCGGCTTCTTCGTCAGGTCATCGTTCTCGAGCGCGCAGCACTACATGATGGTCGATGACCTGCTCGCCTCGGACATGTCGAGCTGGACGGGCAAGGAGCTCAAGGTCCACGGCTGGGTCGAGGCGGGCTCGATCCACGAAAACGTCGTCGACCAGGAGACCCACCGCACCTTCCTGTTGCAGAAGGGCGGCAAGAAGATCCGGGTGTTCTCCGTCGGGCCCAAGCCCGACACGTTCAAGGACCAGTCCGAGGTCGTCGCCACCGGCCACCTCGTGCCCGCCGACCAGCTCCGCGCGGTCGCGCAGAAGCTCGGCGTCGCGCTCGAGTCCGATCTGCCCTACGTCGTCGACTCGACCGAGCTGATGGCGAAGTGCCCGTCGAAGTACGACGGCGCGCGGGTCAACACCCAGCTCGCGCCCACCCCCGAGTTCAAGTGAACGAGCAAACCCCATTTTCGCCCATCGCGCTGGTCGGCACGATCGCGCTGCTCGCCGCCTATGCGGTGGCGGCGTGGTGCGTCGCGGCCGGCATCGCCGGTAACGCGCGCAAGAGCCGCCGCCTGGTCACCTCGTCGGTCTACGGCCTGTACGGCTTCGCCGCGCTGATCGGTCTGGCGTCGGCGCTGATGATCTATGCCTTTGTCACCCACGACTTCACGATCAAGTACGTCGCGTCGGTCAGCGATACGACGATGGAGACCTGGTACAAGGTCACCGCGTTCTGGGGCGGGCTCGACGGCTCGCTGCTGTTCTGGGTGCTGGTGCTGTCGCTGTTCTCGACGGTGGCGATCCTGGTCAACCACCGCCGCCACCGCGACATGATCGGCTACGTGGTCGCGACCGTGATGGTGGTGCAGGTGTTCTTCCTGTCGCTGCTGATCTTCACCAAGAACCCGTTCCAGACGTTCCTGACCTCGCCGCCGATCGAGGGCCAGGGCCTGAACCCGCTGCTGCAGAACTACTGGATGGTGATCCATCCGCCGTCGCTCTACACCGGCTTCGTCGCCGCGACGATCCCGTTCGCGTTCGGCATCGGCGCGCTGGCCTCGGGCCGGCTCGATGACATGTGGATCGGCTCGGTCCGCGTGTGGATGCTGATCTGCTTCGGCTTCCTGTCGCTCGGCCTGATCCTCGGCGGCCGCTGGGCGTACGAGGAGCTCGGCTGGGGCGGCTACTGGGCGTGGGACCCGGTCGAGAATGCCGGGCTGATGCCGTGGTTCACGGCGACCGCGTTCCTGCACTCGGCGATCATCCAGGAACAGCGCGGCATGATGAAGCGCTGGAACATGGTGCTGGTGATCGTCACGTTCTTCCTGACGATCTTCGGCACGTTCATGACGCGCTCGGGCATCGTCCAGTCGGTGCACGCGTTCGGAGAGGACAACGTGCTGGCGCTGCAGTTCGTCGCGTTCCTCGCGCTGATCCTGGTCGTGTCGATCGGCCTCCTGGTCTATCGCTCGAACAAGCTGTCGTCGAAGACGGTGTTCGACTCGTTCATCTCGCGCGAGTACGCGTTCCTGCTGAACAACTGGATCCTGCTCGGCTGCGCGTTCGTCGTGATGTTCCTGACGATGCTGCCGACGATCTCCGAGGCGCTCGACGGCTCGCGGATGTCGGTCGGCATCGAGTACTTCAACAAGATCATGACCCCGCTGGGGCTGACCCTGCTGATCCTCGCCGGCATCGCGCCGCTGCTCGCCTGGCGCAAGACCACGCGCGAGCGGCTGTACGGCCAGTTCATGTTCCCGCTCGGCGTGACCGTGGTCGCGATCGCGGTGCTCGCGATCGCGTTCCCGCAGACCACCCACCGCTCGGCGATCTTCTCCGACGACCTGCAGCTGCCGGTCTCGCTGATCAACTTCGGGCTGATCGCGTTCGTGATCGGCTCGATCGGCCAGGAGTACTGGCGCGGCACGATGGTGCGCCGGACCCAGACCGGCTCGGATCCGTTCACGTCGCTGATCGGCCTGGTGCTGTCCAAGCGCCGCAAGTACGGCGGCTACGTCGTCCACCTCGGCATGGCGATCATGTTCTTCGGATTCGCCGGCAAGGCCTACGAGCGGATGATCGATCGCACGATCGAGAAGCCGGCGCAGCTGGGCGATCGCGGCAAGGCGACGTTCGCGTTCGGCGAGTACGAGCTGACCTACGAGCGGCTGATCCACACCACGGATGACCACAAGGACGCGGTCACCGCCGAGGTCTCGATCTGGCACCACGGCGAGAAGCTCAATACGGTGTACCCGGCGAAGTGGGACTACCACCGCGGCGAGGGCCAGGCCACGACCGAGGTCGCGATCACCGTGCGGCCGGCCGAGGACATCTACGTGGTCCTCACCGGCTACGACCTCGACTCGAACCTCGCGAACCTGCGGATCTACCTGAATCCACTCATTCTCTGGGTCTGGACCGGGTTCTTGGTCCTGGCGTTCGGCACGCTGATCTGCCTGATCCCGCAGAGCGTGGTCGACCGGCTGTCGCGGCCGCGCGGCTCGCGGCTGGGGCGCGCCGCGGATCTCGCGGTGCTCGCCGTGCTGATCGGCGGCATCACGCTCGGCATCGCCAGCCAGGCCCAGGCGG
>DASWOO010000209.1:0-2328 GCA_036404335.1 Kofleriaceae bacterium | reverse complement strand
GCAGCGTGTGCGGCGTATCGTCGTCGGCGACCGCGACCGCGGCCTGCGCGATGATCGGCCCGGTGTCGACGCCGTGGTCGACGAAGTGAACGCTCACGCCCGCGAGCTTGACGCCGTACGCCAGCGCCTGCGCCGGCGCGTCGGTCCCGGGGAACGCCGGCAAGAGCGACGGGTGGGTGTTGATCACGCGCATCGGGAACCGGTCGAGGAAGTGCGCCGTGAGGATCCGCATGAACCCGGCGAGCACGACCGCCTCGACGCCGCGCGCCGCCAGGACCTCGAGCAGCTGCGCCTCGAACTCGCCGCGCACCCGGCCGGCATGCGGCACGACCTCGGCGGGCACGCCGGCCGCCGCGGCGCGCGCGAGCGCCGCCACGCCGGGCTTGTTCGACACCACCACGGCGATCTCCGCCGGGGCCAGCTCGCCACGCGCCTGGGCGTCGAGCAGCGCCTGGAGGTTCGTGCCGGTGCCCGAGACCAGGACGCCGAGCTTCATGACGCGCCGAGGATCCGCGACGCCGCGCCACCCTCGCGCGGGACGAGCGCGCCGACGACCCGCGGCGCGTAGTCCGCCAGCGCCGCCATCGCGTCGCCGACCGCGCCGGCCGGCACGGCGATCACCATGCCCAGGCCCATGTTGAACGTGCGCTGCATCTCGGACAGCTCGACCCCCGCCGCCGCGATCAGCTTCATGATCGGCGGCACCTGCCAGGTCGAGGCGTCGAGCTCGACCGCGAGCGCGTCGTCGGCGAAGATCCGCGGCGGGTTCTCGATCAGCCCGCCGCCGGTGATGTGCGCGGCGGCCTTCCACGCCACGCCCGCCTGGCGCAGCCTGGCGAACCCGCCGGCGTAGATCACCGTCGGCCGCAGCAGCTCGTCGGCCACGGTCGCGCCGCCGAGCGCGGCCGGCGTGGCGTCGAGCGACAGGCCCAGGAGCTCGAGCACGACCTTGCGCGCCAGCGAGTGGCCGTTTGAGTGGAGGCCCGCCGAGGGCAGGCCGATCAGCACGTCGCCGGCGATCAGGTCGCGGCGCGGCCGGATCTCGTCGCGCTCGACCACGCCGACGCAGAACCCGGCGAGGTCGTAGTCCTTCGCGTGGTAGAGCCCGGGCAGCTCGGCGGTCTCGCCGCCGACCAGCGCGCAGCCCGCCTGGCGGCAGCCCTCGGCGATGCCGGCGATCACGGCCGCCGCGGTGTCGACGTCGAGCGCCGCGGTCGCGAAGTAGTCGAGGAAGAACAGCGGCTCGGCGCCGGTGACCAGCACGTCGTTGACGCACATCGCGACCAGGTCGACGCCGATCGTGTCGTGGCGGCCGGCGGCCAGCGCGGTCTTGAGCTTGGTGCCGACGCCGTCGGTGCCGCTGACCAGGATCGGCTCGCGGTAGCCGGTCGGCAGCCGGCACAGCGCCGCGAACCCGCCGATACCGCCGAGGACCTCGGGGCGCATCGTCGAGCGCGCGAGGGGCTTGATCCGCTCGACCAGGGACTCGCCGGCGTCGATGTCGACGCCCGCATCCTTGTAGGTGATCGCCATCGCCCGCACCTGTACCATATTCCCGGGCGGGGCTATGCTGCCGCCGGTGGTAGCGCCGCTGATCGATGTCGTGGTCCCGGCCCGCGATGACGCGGCCACGCTCAAGGCGCTGCTCCGCGACCTGCCGCACCGCGCGATCCGCTCGGTCGTGGTCGTCGATCGGGCATCCACCGATCGCACCGCCGAGATCGCCCGCGACGCCGGCGCGCTGGTGCTGCGCGAGCCGAGCGGCGGCTACGGCGCGGCCTGTCAGCGAGCCCAGGCCCACCTGGCGTCGCTGCCGCGGGTGCCCGACATCGTCGCGTTCGTGCCCGGCGACCGGCCGGCGGCGGCGGCGGCGCTGCCGTCGCTGATCGTGCCGATCGACGAGCGCGGCATCGAGCTGGTGCTCGGCGCCGAGCCGGGCCGGCGCAAGCTCGGCGACAAGCTGGTCATGGGCCTGATCGACACGGTGTATCGCCATCGCTGGTCGGGCGTCGGCCCGGTCCGGGCGATGCGGCTGCCGGCGCTGACCGCGCTCGGCATGAGCGATCGCGGCGATGGCTGGGACGTCGAGATGCTGGTCCGCGCGGTCAAGCTCGGGCTGTCGTGCGACGAGGTCGCGCTGCCGGCCGAGCCCGCCGCCGCGCAACGCCGGCCGGCACCCACGCTGGCGCGCTCGCTGTTCCACATCCTTCGCCACGCCACCATGCGATAATCGCCGCGTGCAGGGCTCGCTCGACCGACTGGCTCGCGACTACCCGGCGGGCGCCGTGCTGTTCGAGGAGGGCCAGCCCGGCGATGACATGTTCATCA
>DASWOO010000208.1:0-3224 GCA_036404335.1 Kofleriaceae bacterium | reverse complement strand
GACCTTGATCACCTTACCGATGTCGATCGCCGAGGCGCCGAGCTTGCCGACGCTGGCGTTGGTGGTCTCGGCCATCTTGACCGCCTGGCTGGCGACGTGCGCCGACTCGCTGGCGCTCTTGGCGATCTCCTTGATCGACGCGGCCATCTGCTCGGTGCTGGTCGCGACCGACTGGATGCTGCGCGAGACCTCGTCGGCCGCGGCCGACACGACCTGGCTCTGCGCCGAGGTCTCGGCCGCGTTGCCGCCGAGCTGCTGGCTGACGCCGGTCAGCTGCGCGCTCGACGCCGCGAGCGCGTCGGCGTTGCGGGCGACGAACTCGAGCGGCTCGACCAGGGTGTCGAGCAGCGCGTTGGTGCCGCGCACCAGCTCGCGGTAGGCGCCGTCGAACCGGTCCGCGTTGCCGCGGACCCCGAGCCGGCCGTCCTGCGACGCCTGGGTCACGGTCTGCAGCTCGCCGACCACGGCGGCGAGCGCGGCCGCGGTCTGGCGGAACGACGCGGCGAGCGCGCCGATCTCGTCGCTGGCCTCGTACGGGATCTCGTGGTCGAGCTCGCCGCGCGCCATCGCCCGGGCCGCGGCCTCGAGCTGGCGGATCGGGGTCGCGAGCGACCGGGTGACGGCGACGGCGATGCAGGTGCCGAGCACCGCGCACATGCCGATGCCGATGCCCAGGCCGATCTGCGCGGTCGCGATCTCGCCGGACACGGCCGCCGAGACGTGGCCGGTCAGCGCGCCGAGCTGGACGATCGCGAACCCGCCGAGCAGCGCGGAGAGGCCGATCACCAGCAGGAACGCGCTCGCGAGCTTGGTGCCGATGCTGAAATTCTTGAACCAGTTCATGTCCGGGACTCCGATCAATTTGCGCTGTAGCCGAGGTGGGCGCCGGCCTTCGAGGGACGGCGCGAGCGGTGCGTGCGCGCCGCGAGCTCGGTCGCGCGCTGGTAGGTGTCGAACGAGAGCTTGCCGATCCGCTGCTTGAGCTCGGTGGCCATCCGCGTCAGCTCGGTCGCGGTGGTCATGGTCTGGTGGGCGCCGCTCGCGGTGTGCTGGGCGGTGGCGGCGACGGCGTTGATCGTCCGCGCGATCTCCTGGATCGACGAGGCCATCTGTTCGGTGCTGGCGATCGGCGGGGTGCTGCGCGAGGCCTCGTCGGCCGGGGCCGACGCCGCCGCGGGCTGGGCCGAGGTGCCCTGGGCGTCGCGCGCGACCGGCGCGGACGCCGAGCGGGCCAGGCCGATGACCAGCGCCGCGCCGGTGACCGCGGCCAGCGCGATCAGCGCGCCGATCCACAGCGGCGCGCCGGCGTCGTTGCTGGCGTGGGCGAAGGCGAGGCCGCCGAGCACGGCAGTGATCGCGAACATGGCCGCGAACGCGGCGGCGAGCTTGGTGGTGAACGAGCGATGCATGATGGGTGGATCTCCTGTCTAGTTGCCGCGGTCGGGATCGACGGTGCGCCCGGCGTCGAGCACGAGCAGCAGGCGGCCCTTGAGCTTGTAGGCGCCGCGGATCAGCTCGCGGGCGTCGGCGGCGAGCGTCTCGGGCGGGCGCTCGAAGGCCGTGGGGTCGACCTCGATGACGTCGCCGATCTCGTCGACCTGCAGGCTGACCGCGCCGTCCGGGGTCCGGACGACGACGTTGAGCGGGCGCTCGCCGGCGGCGCGGCCGGGCAGGCCGAGCCGGTGGCGCAGATCGATCGCGGTGACGATCTGGCCGCGCAGGTTCATCAGGCCGCCGATCACCGGCGTGGTCAGCGGCACCGCGGTGAGCGGTTGGTAGCGGATCACCTCCTGGATGCACGTGACCTCGAGCCCGAGGAACAGGCCGCGGACGTAGAACGTGCAGAACTGGGTGTCACGAGACATGCGCGTCTCCGGCGGTCAGGCTGCGGCCGGTGGCGTCGGGCCAGCCGGTCAGCGGTTGGGCGTGCTGGAGCACGGCCTCGACGTCGAGCAGCTCGGTGACCCGGCCGGCGATCACCGCCGAGCCGAGCACGCCGGGCCGGCCGGGCGGGCGGCGGTGGGCGAGGGCGTCGTCGACGATGTCGATGATGTCGCCGACGATCAGCCCGATGTGGACGCTGCGGTGCGCGAACACCACGACCTGGATCAGCGCGCCGGGCTGGGCGGCGGGGCCGATCTGCGCCGCGGTCGGGCCCTCGCCGAGCAGCGCCGAGAGATCGAGCAGCGGCATGATCTCGCCGCGGTACTGGATCACCAGCTCGTGGCCGATCCGCTCGATCGACCGGCACGCCAGCTCCTCGAGCCGGGCGACGCGCGATAGCGGGATCGCCATCCGGCCGTCCTCGCTCGACCGGAACACCAGCATCGTCTGCTCGTCGTCGCGGATCACCACGCGGGGGTCGGCGGCCTCGAGCCGGGCGCGCTCGGCGCCCTCGGCGACCACGCCGGTGTGCTTGGCCAGGCCGAGGATGTCGAGGATCAGCGCGACCCGGCCGTCGCCCATGATCGTGGCGCCGGCGAACACCGGGATGCCCTGCAGGTGCTTGCCGAGCGGCTTGACCACGATCTCCTCGGTGTCGTGGACATCGCTGACCACGACGCCGAACTGGCGGTCGTCGGCGGTCAGCACGATGATGTTGACGACCGACGGATCGTGCGCGTCCGGATCGCCCGGATCCGTGCGCAGCACGTCGGCGAGGTAGAGCAGCGGTAGCAGCTTGCCGCGCAGCCGGTAGACCGGCGCGCCGTAGAGCAGCTCGACGCCGTCGCGGGCCTCGTCGCCCTCGAGCCGGACCAGCTCGACCAGGCTGGCCTGCGGGATCGCGTAGCGATTGATGCCGCTGGCGATGACCAGCGCGGGGATGATCGCCAGGGTCAGCGGGATCTTGATCTTGATCGTGGTGCCGACGCCGCGGACGCCGTGCAGATCGATCGTGCCGCCGATGCGTTCGATGTTGGTCCGGACCACGTCCATGCCGACGCCGCGGCCCGACACGTTGGTGACCTTGGCCGCGGTCGAGAACCCGGGCAGGAAGATCAGGCGGAACATCTCGCGCTCCGACATCCGGCTCGCCTGCTCGGGCGTGATGATGCCGCGCTCGAGCGCCTTGTCGCGGATGCGCTCGGAGTCGAGCCCGCCACCGTCGTCGATCACCTCGATATTGACCTGGCCACCCTCGTGATAGGCGCGGAGCAGCACCTTGCCGACGGGCGGTTTGCCCGCGGCGGCCCGGCGCTCGGGGCTCTCGATGCCGTGGTCGA
>DASWOO010000207.1:0-7056 GCA_036404335.1 Kofleriaceae bacterium | reverse complement strand
GCGTTCATGAAGAGCTGGATCGCCGCCGGCGGCACGGTGCCGACCCGCGGCACCGCGTTCCTGTCGGTGCGCGACGCCGACAAGCCGGCGGCCGCTGAAATCGCGCGCCGCCTGGTCGAGCTCGGCTTCAGCCTGCCCGCCACGCGCGGCACCGCCGCGTACCTGCGCGACAACGGCCTCACGGTGCGCGAGCTCCACAAGGTGTCGGAGGGCCGGCCGAGCTGCGTCGACGCGATGGACCGCCGCGACATCGACCTCGTCATCAACACCACCGAGGGCGTCCAGGCGATCGCGGACTCGGCGCCGCTGCGCCGGGCCGCGCTGATGAACGGCATCGCGTACCAGACGACCCTGCGCGGCGCGCGCGCGGCGCTCGAGGCGATCGCGGTCGCCAAGCGCGACGACCTGCGCGTCCGCTCGCTGCAGGATTACGCGAAGAGCTAACCGGGCGCGGTCTGGTTGATCATCAACCAGTAGCGGCACAGCTGGCGCACGACCTCGACGAACTGGGTGAAGTCGACGGGCTTGCGGACATAGCTGTTCGCGCCCAGGCCATAGCAGCGCAGCACGTCCTGGTCCTCGGCCGACGAGGTCAGGATCACGATCGGCAGGAGCCGGGTGCGATCGTCGTCGCGCAGCTGGCGCAGGACCTCGAGGCCGTTGACCTTGGGCAGCTTCAGATCGAGCAGCACGACCTGCGCGAGCTCGACCTGCGACCGGCCGGCGTACGCGCCGCGGGTGAAGAAGTAGTCGAGCGCCTCGGCGCCGTCGCGCAGGATCACGACCCGCAGCTCGACGTCGCTCTTGCGGAACGCGCGGAGCATCAGCTCCTCGTCGTTCGCGTTGTCCTCGACCAGGACGATCACGCGCTCATGCATGGAGCGCAGGTCCCGTCAGGGTGAAGAAGAAGGTCGCGCCCTCGCCCGGCACGCCGACGGCCCAGGCCCGGCCGCGGTGGCGCTGCGCGATCCGCGCGACCGTGGCGAGGCCGATGCCGGTTCCGGGGAACTCGCTCTCAGGATGGAGGCGCTGGAACACACCAAATAGCTTGTCACGATAGGTCATGTCGAACCCAGCGCCATTGTCACGTACGAAATACGCTGGCACGCCGTGCGCCTGGGTCAGGCCGACCTCGATGCGCGCCCGCTCGAGCTTCGACGTGAACTTCCAGGCGTTGCCAAGCAGGTTATCCAGCGCGATCGCCACGAGCTGCGGGTCGGCCTCGGCGACGATGTCGGGCTCGATCGAGATCTCGACCTGGCGCGCCGGCTCGACCCGCTGAAACGCCGCCAGCAAGGTGTGGGCGAGCGCGCTGAGGTCGACCCGATCGCGCCGCAATTCGCTGCGGGTGACGCGCGACAGCGTGAGCAGATCGTCGATCAGCTCCGCCATGCGCTGCGCGGCCTCGCGGACCCGGGTCAGGTAGCGCCGGCCCTCGACGTCGAGCCGGTCGCCGTAGTCCTCGACCAGCGCCTGGCTGAAGCCATCGATCGCGCGCAGCGGCGTGCGCAGGTCGTGGGCGACCGAGTAGCTGAACGACTCGAGCTCGCGGTTGGCGTCCTCGGCGGCGAGCTTGGCCGCCTGCAGCTCGGCGATCGCCTGGCTCGACGCCAGCACCGCGCGCTCCTCGACCTGGCGCAGCCGCTCGGCGCGCTCGAGCTGCTTGAACAGCCGCGCGTTGGACACCGCGAGCGCGGCGTGGTTGGCGAGGTCGATCAGGATCTCGAGGTCGAGCTCGTCGAGCGGCGGCCGGCCGCCGCCGTGGCGCAACAGCCACAGGACGCCGATCGACTCGCCGCGCGCGGCGAGCGGCACGACGATCATTCCGGTCGCGCCAGCGAGCAGGCGCTTCTCGACCGAGTCGGCCGCGACGCCGCAGCCGGCGACCCCGTGGCCGGCGCCGTTGACGTCGAGCCAGGTGTCGAGCCACGGCTCGATCAGCGGGCCGTTGGCGAGCACGCCGGCGGCGACCACGCTGTCGCGCCCCGGGTACGGCCGGTTCAGCACCTCGGCGAACCGGACCCCGGCATCGGGCTGGCCGTCCTGGAGCGCGACGACCGCGAAGCTCTCGCCGGTGCGCAGCAGCACCGCGCACATGTCGGGGATCACGTCGGCGACGTCGCGGGCGATCGCGTCGAGCGAGCCCAGGTACTCCGGGGTCGGCTCGGCGAACGCCTGGACCACCGTCGACACCAGGCGCAGCCCATCGCGCAAACGGCTGACCAGCGATGGTCCGTCGTCCTCCATCCGTGACGAACTATACACGCAACTCCGGCAGGCCCCGACCGGTGCCGCAGTCCGCGGCATGGCCGGACCGCACGGTGCGGGTGCCGCAGCCCGAGCACCGACTCAGATCACGGCGGGGGTGCGGCAAGTAGGGCGAGCACCGTACGGTTGCGTTACACTAACCTCGTGACAGCACTGGGGGAGTCGGCACCTCGTTCGCCCAGGCTCGGGCGCTACGAGCTGATCACCCGGATCGGTCACGGCGGCATGGCCGAGGTCCAGCTCGCGCTGCAGCGCGGCCCGGCGGGCTTCGAGAAGCTGGTCGTGGTCAAGCTGGTGCACGAGACCCTCGCCAGCCAGAAGGCGTTCGTCGACATGCTGCTCGACGAGGCGCGGGTCGCCGCGCTGGTCAAGCACCCGAACGTCGTCGATATCTACGACCTCGGCGAGGACGCCGGCCGGTACTTCATCGCGATGGAGTACCTCGAGGGCGAGCCGCTGCTCGCCGTGCTGCGCGCCGGGCGCGACGGCCGCCGGCTCGACGTGCTGTCGACCGCGCGGCTGATCGCCGACACCGCCGAAGGCCTCGACGCCGCGCACGAGCTGCGCTCGCTGGCCGGCGAGCGGATCGAGCTGGTCCACCACGACGTGTCGCTCGGCAACATCGTCGTGCTCTACAACGGCCAGGTCAAGCTGGTCGACTTCGGCGTCGCCAAGGCCTCGCAGTCGTCGACGGCGAGCACCCGCATCCAGGGCAAGTTCAGCTACATGGCGCCGGAGAAGCTGCGCGGCGGCGCCGGCGATCGCCGCAGCGATATCTGGTCCTTGGGCTGCGTGCTGTGGGAGGCGCTGACCCTGCGCCGGTTGTTCAAGGGCGCCAACGACGGCGACACGATGCACCAGGTGCTCGGCGGGCCGATCCTGCCGCCGTCGCAGGTCAACGGCGACGTCCCGGCCGACTTCGACGCGATCTGCCTGCGCGCGCTCGATCGCGATCCGGCCACGCGCTACGCGACGGCCAAGGCGATGGCCGCCGAGCTCGAGGACGTGCTGCGCAAGCACGGCTACGCGGCGAAGAACGACCAGATCGCGCGCTACATGCAGGCGACGTTCGAGACCCACATCGCCGCGCGCAAGAAGCTCCTGCAAGAGGTCTCGAGCAAGGGCCGGGCGAGCCCGGATCTGGTCGAGGCCGCGTTCCACGAGGGCGCGGCGCACGGCACGCCGGCGCCGGATATCCACTCGGTGGAGATCAAGAAGTCGGACATCGAGGCCTCGCGCGCGGGGCGCAAGGCGCTCGGCACCGGCGAGGTCGATCCGCCGCAGGTCCGGCCGCCGATCGTGCCGATCGCGCCGCTGCCCCGGCTGCTGCCGCCGGAGCCGGGCATGGAGGAGACCCTGGTCAACACGACCGAGGGCCAGACCGACTACGGCGTGACCGAGATCGAGCTGCGGCGGAGCGATCTGGTGTTCGGCACGTCGCCGAGCCCGGTGGTGCCCGACCTCGCCGTCGACACGCTGATCGAGCCCGCGGTGCCGCGGGCGCACGCCGGCCTGGCCGCGAGCCCGCCGAGCACGTTCGCGCCGATGCGGCGGCTCGACCTGCCCAACGTCGTGCCGCTGGTCGCCCGGACGGCGTCGCCGCGGCCGGCGCGGTCGAGCGAGCCGCCGGCGCCGGGCAAGACGGCGGCGGGCTCGGGCGTGACCCCGCCGGTGACCGAGACGATCGCGGCGGCGGCCGCCGCGGCGCAGGCCGCGCAGTCCGAGCCGCGGCTGCGGACGCTGACCGCCGACCGGGTGCTGGCGCACGCGGTCGGCGAGGCCGGCGAGTCCGACGCGCGGCCGATGCCGAGCAAGCGCTGGATGATCTACCCGGCGGCGGCGCTGGGGATCCTCGCGGTGCTGATCGCGACCAGCCTGAAGCTGGGCACCCGGGGGGCGTCGATGCCGCTCGCCGAGCCCGCGCTCGTGACGCCGCCCACCACGGCCGTCGAGGCGCCGCCCCCGCCGCCGGTCGTCGAGCGCTCGCCCGTGGCCGCCGGCCTCGCCGCCGAGGTCGGCCCCGCGGCGCTGCCGGCCGCGCCCGCCAGCGCGGAGGCCACGCGGCACGGCGCCAGCCGGCATCCTCAGACCGCCAGCCCGCGGACCGCGGCGGCCGCCAAGCCCGCGGACAAGCCCACGGACAGAGATAAAGACAAGCTGAACCCCGGCGACGTGTTCAGGGTCGACTTGCAGGCCTGGGTCCACGGCGACACGAAGACCGCGCTCGCCAGCTACAAGCGCGTGATCGCCGCCAGCCCCGAGTTCGCGCCGGCGTGGCGCGGCATGGGCCTGGTCTACGAGAAGCTCGGTGACCGGCCGGCGGCGCGCGGCGCGTTCCAGAAGTACCTGCGGCTCGCGCCCGACGCGCCCGACGCGCCCGGCATCCGCGCGCGGCTGGAGTCGCCGTGATCCGCGCGCTCGCCGGCGCGACGGTCATCGCCGCCGCGCTGGCCACCGGCGCCGCCGCGGCGCCGCGCAAGGTGCTCGTGCTGCCGACCGAGGGCAGCCCCGACATCGCCGGGCTGCGCCGCAAGATCACCGCGCAGCTCGCCGAGCTCGCCCGGGTCGACGGCCAGGTGACGATCGGCGACGCGACGTTCGCCGACGCCGCGGTCGCGGTCGGCTGCGACGCCAAGGCGGCCGGCTGCAGCGCGCAGGTGCTCGCCACGCTGGGGGTCGACGAGCTGGTGTGGGCGACCACGCGGCGCGCCGTCGACTCGGTCGCGGTCGTCGTCCACCGCGCGACCAAGGCCGGTCCCGCCCGCAACCACGAGATCATCTGGGTTCCGGGCGGCCCGGACGCCGAGGACGCGTTCGCCACCCAGCTCGCGGTCCCGTTCCACCCCGGCGGCGGCGAGCCCGCGGCGGCCGCTGCGCTCGAGCCCGGCCCTGCCCCCGCGCCGACCGCCGCGCGGCCCGATGATCAGCGCGCCGATCACGCCGCCGATCAGGATCACGCAGGTGAACATGCGACCGACCGCTGGCCGTCCGATCGCAACCTCGGGATCGCGGTCGGCGTGGGCGCCGGGGTCGCGCTCGTGCTCGGCGCCGCGCTGTGGTCGAGCTGCGCGGGCCTGCAGGACCAGATCGACCAGCACGCGACCCGGACCCGCAGCGAGCTCGGCGACCTGATCGCGCTCGAGGACCGCGCGCAGACCCGCGCCGCCCTCGGCAACGGGCTGTTCGTCGCCGGGCTCGCCGCCGGCGGCGTCGCGGCCTACTTCCTGTTGCGCGATCACCACCACCACGCGGTCGCGATCGCCCCGGCGCCGATCGCCCACGGCGGCGGCGTCGTGCTGCGGGGCAGCCTGTGACCCGCCTCGCGCTCGCGATCGCGCTGCTCGCCGCGGCGTGCTCGGTCGATCGCCGCTCGAGCGCGCTGGCCTGCGACCACAGCAGCGACTGCGCCGACGGCCGCCACTGCGACCACGGCTACTGCGTCGATCCGAGGGACGACGGCACGAGCAACGGCTGCCCGTCGCCGTGCACGTCGTGCGACACCGGCAAGCGCACCTGCGAGATCGACTGCGGCGGCAGCCACGCCTGCGGCGACCTCACGTGCCCGACCGGCTACAGCTGCACGATCCGCTGCACCGACAACCAGGCGTGCGGCAAGATCGACTGCGGCATCGGCGGCAGCTGCGACGTCACCTGCGCGGTCGGCGGCGCGTGCGGCGACATCGACTGCGAGGACACCTGCAGCTGCGACGTCCACTGCCTCGCCGGTGGGGCCTGCAGCGACATGGCATGCCCCGGTCGCCTGGTGTCGTGCACCCGCGGGGAGCAGGCCGGCGCGGCGTGCGATTCGTCGGTCGACGCGACGTGCAATTTGTGTCAGTAATCTGATACTTACTTCGAGGACGCGATGAGTGAAAAGTTTCCCATGACCCCGGCGGGGCAAGCGTGGATGAAGGCGCAGCTCTACAAGCTGAAGAACGTCGATCGCATCGCCAACAGTCGTGCGATCGAGGTCGCGCGTGGCCATGGCGATCTTTCGGAGAACGCCGACTACAGCGCCGCCAAAGAAGAGCAAGGCCTCATCGAGGCGAAGATCCGCGAGTTCGAAGCAAAACTGACGCTCGCCGAGGTAATCGATCCAACCAAATTGTCGGGTTCGCGGGTCAAATTCGGCGCCACCGTGACCTTCGAAGATTCCGACAGCGGCGAGAGCCAGACGTACACGATCGTTGGCGAGCACGAGGCCGACATCAAGAAGCATCGCATCTCGGTCGGCGCGCCGCTCGCGCGCTCGATGATCGCCAAGGAAGTCGGCGACACGTTCGTGATGCAGACACCCAAGGGCAAGCGCGAGTACGAGGTGACCAAGGTCGAGTGGCTCGAGGTCCTGCCGCTCGACGAGGTCACGCCGTGAGGCTGGCGGTCGGCGCGGGCGTGGCGGCGATCGGGCTCGCGCTGGTGCTCGGCGCTGGCTCGCTGCTCGGCGGCTGCAAGGAAGACCTGGGCGACCACTGCGTCGTCGATGACGACTGCGCGAGCGGCCTGCTCTGCAACCACGCCACCGGCGTGTGCGCCACCGCGGTCATGCAGGACGCGTCGCCGATCCAGGACGTCGGCCTGCCGATGGACGCCGCGGTCGCGCCCGACGCGCCCGCCGACGCGGCGCAGCTCGACGCGCCTTAGCGGGCCTTAGCAGCTTAGCGGAGCGAGCGCGCGCATCGGAACCCGATGTGTGAGAAGCGCAGGCCCTGGAGATAGAGCCGGTTGAACGGGTCGCGCAGGTTGGCGTGGGCGACGAACGCCGGCTGGCGCCACGAGCCGCCGCGCCCG
>DASWOO010000206.1:0-4281 GCA_036404335.1 Kofleriaceae bacterium | reverse complement strand
CGTCACCAGCTTCTTGAACAGCTCGAGCGCCAGGTCGTGCTTGCCCGCGGCCGCCGCGCCGGTCGCCGCCGCGTCGAGCGACGCGACATCGTCGGGCGCCAGGTCGTTGGCGTAGTTGAACTTCGCGGTCGCCCTGGCGAGCTGCTTGGGATCGGCCGGCGCCACCGCCGACGCGGCCGCCAGGTACACCTCGCCCAGCAGCCGCTGGACCTCGAAGCACTTGGGATCGATGAACACCGCGCGCTCGAGGTCGTGCTCGGCGCTCTTGAGATCCACCTTGGGCTCGCCGCCGTTCGACAGCTGCGCCGCGATCGCCCCCGTCAGGTGGCCCAGGCCGCGGCCCATCAGGTTCACCGCGTACAGATCGATCGCGAGCGGCCGCGCCAGCTTGGTCAGCCGCGCCGCGTCGACCGCGACCCCGCCGCCCCTGGACCAGACCTCGCCGAGCGCCTCGCCCAGCATCTGGTGGTACGTCTTGACGTCGCCAGTGCGCTGGGCCTCGGCCGCGACCACCGCCACGCCGCCGGTCACCCGCCACAGCGACAGCGCGATCCGCAGCTGCCAGTTCGGCCGCTCGACCCAGCCGGTGATCACGAACGTCGCGCCGCGTGCCTGGGCCAGCGCCGCCACCGGCGCCTGCTCCGCCGCGACCGCCGCGCCGGCGACGTACAGCGGCACGCCGGTCGGCTCGAGCCCGAGCACCGCCTCGGTCTTCTCGGCGATCTCGAACGGCGCGCCGGCGATCAGCCAGTCGAACGCCCGGACCGTCGAGTGGTTCTCGAACGCGGCGACCGCGAACCGGGCCGGCGGCGGCGTCCAGGCCGGGACGTCGACCGACTCGACCGGCGAGCTGCCGGCGGACTTGGGTGCCGGCGCCCACGATCCGGGCGCCGATCCGGGCGCCGATCCGGGCCCTGTGCCCGGCGGCCCACCCACCGCGGGCGTCTCGCTCGGCACCGGCGGTGGTGGCGCCGCCCACACCGCGGCGCCGCCAAACACCACGGACGCGATCACCGCCGCGTGCAGCCGTCGCCCGGGTCTCATAGACTACAGCTTACCGTGGACGAGCCGGCGAGCCCCCGCAAGCGCAAGCGACCACGCAAGCGACGCCTGCGCCGGGTCTCGATCTTGCGCGTGCTGTTCCTGCTCTCCGTCTACGGGGTCTCGCTGGTCGCCGCGCTGATCTACCTGGCGATCGCCACGGTCAACGCCGAGCTGCCCGCCGACCTGGCCCAGCTGCTCGATTATCAGCCCAGCCGCAAGAGCACGGTGCTGTCGTCCGACGGCGACGAGATCGGCGCGTTCTCCGTCGAGAATCGCCGGCTGGTCGCGCTCGACCGGATGCCGCCGCACGTCCCCGCCGCGTTCCTGTCCGCCGAGGACCGCCGGTTCTACAAGCACAAGGGCTTCGACGTGCTCGGCATCGCGCGCGCCGCCGTCACCAACTTCCGGTCCGACGGCAACATCAAGCAGGGCGGCTCGACGCTGACCCAGCAGATCATCAAGCAGACCCTGCTCGCCGGCCAGGATCAGATCGGCGCGCTCGGGATGACGCCCGACGAGTACGCCAAGGAGAAGAAGTCGCGCAAGTACCGGCGCAAGGCCAAGGAGGTCATCCTCGCCGTCCGGCTCGAGCGCGAGCTGACCAAGGCCGAGATCCTCTCGATCTACCTGAACCACGTCTACCTCGGCCACGGCGCGTACGGCGTGGGCGCGGCGGCCGAGACCTACTTCGGCAAGGAGGTCGAGGATCTGACCGTCGCCGAGGCCGCGATGCTCGCCGGCCTGGTCGCGTCGCCGACCAAGTACGCGCCCCACCGCAACATGCAGCTCGCCCGCGAGCGCCAGCGCTACGTGCTCGGCCACATGCGCGACGACAGCTACATCTCCGACGCCGAGTACCAGGCCGCGCTCGCCGAGCCGATCGCGCTGGTCGACGGCAGCGACCTGAACCACCTGGCGTCGCCGTACTTCGTCGAGCACGTCCGCCAGGTCGCGACCAAGCGCTACGGCAACCGAGATCTGTTCCGCGGCGGCCTCAAGTTCTACTCGACGCTCGACACCCGGATGCAGGCCGCGGCCGAGGGCGCGCTCAAGAAGGGCCTCGAGGCGCTCGATCGCAAGCTCGGGTTCCGCGGGCCGATCGGCCTGGTCGCCCCGGCCCAGCGCAGCGCGTGGACCAACGGCCCGGCGCACCCGATCACCGGCGCCACCGACGACACCAGCGCGCTCGCCGACCAGCTCCTGCCCGACCAGACCTACGGCGCGATGGTGGTAGAGCTGCCACGGGCGGGCACCGCCGTGACCGTCGATCTGGGGCCCAAGCGCCTGCCGCTGATCGACGCCGACGCCCGCGATGTCCGCGCGTTCAAGAACCTCAAGACCGGCGCCGCGGTCGCGCTCGGCGACCTGCTGCCGGTCCGGCTCTCGGCCGACGCCGCGTCGGCGACGCTGGCGCAGCGCCCGGCGCTCCAGGGCTCGTTCATCGTGATGGAGCCGGGCACCGGCCGCGTGCTCGCGCTGGTCGGCGGCTACGACTGGACCGCGTCGCAGTTCGACCGCGCGACCCAGGCCAAGCGCCAGGTCGGCTCGTCGATCAAGCCGTTCATCTACTCGGCCGCGCTCGAGGCCGGCAAGACCCCGGTCGACCGGTTCACCGACGGGCCGTTCTCGGTCCAGACCGCGACCGGGACGTGGACGCCCGCCAACTACGACAACAAGTACCTGGGCGACGTGACGCTGATGACAGCCCTGGCCTACTCGCTCAACACGATCTCGGTCCAGCTCGCGGTCTCGGTCGGGCTCGATCGGATCATCGAGATCATGCGCGGCTACGGCATCACCTCGCCGATCCCGCGCCACATCTCGATCGCGCTGGGCACGCCGGATCTCACCCCGCTCGAGGTCGCCGCGGGCTACGCCGGCATCGCGTCGGGCGGCCGGCGGATCACGCCGCGGTTCTTCGACCTGGTGACCGACACGGCCGGTAACGTGGTCGAGGACCTGCGCAACCAGCCGCCCGGGCCGCAGGTGATCGCGCCCGAGGTCGACTACGTAATGATCAGCCTGATGAAGGGCGTCGTCCAGCGCGGCACCGCGATGTACGCCAAGCAGCTCGGCCGGCCGATCGCCGGCAAGACCGGGACGTCGGCGAACTACCGCGACGTGTGGTTCAACGGGTTCACGACCGACCTGCTCGGCTCGGTGTGGATCGGCCGCGATGACTCGACGCCGATCGGCGACAAGATCACCGGCGGCGGCGCGGCGGTGCCGATCTGGACCGACTTCATGCTCAAGGCCCACCCGAGAACCCCGGTGCGCGACTTCCCGGTGCCCGCCAACGTCAGCTTTGCCCGGGTCGAGCCGTGGTCCGGCGACCCGATGGGGCCGTCGGCCGACGCGGTGTGGATGGCGTTCGTCCGGGGCAGCCTGCCCGGCCGGTTCTTCTCGGCGCCGCCGCTGCGGTCGTTCGACGACCTGGTGCCGGCGCCCGTGATGGCGGTGCCGCCGCCCTGCCACTCACTGTCCTGCTTGTAGGACAGTCGGGCCGCGCGGGTTAACCACGGCTGGCATGATAGGGTCCGGGACCTATGCTTCGCTTCGCGCTCGCCGCCAGCCTCGTGTTCGCCGCCGGCTGCCGGATCCAGCTGTCCGACGCGCCCGCCTCCCAGGTCGGTGACGACGGCGTCGATGGCGGCTCGTCCGGGCGAGCGTGCACGGTCAGCACCTCGTCGCCGTCGTGCCTCGCCGCCGACATGCAGCAGCCGGCCCCGACCCTGGGCTGGGTCGAGGCCAACATCTTCAAGACGTCGTGCGTCTTCTCGGGCTGCCACAACGGCGGCTCGAGCAAGCAGGGCATGGTCGATCTCCGGGTGGGCATGAGCTACGCGCACCTGGTCGGCTACACCTCGATGATCGACCCGTCGCGCAAGCTCGTGGTCGCCAACGATGTCCACGCGAGCTACCTCATGCTCATGCTGCACGACTACGAGCCGGCGATGGCCACCCCGGCCGGCAGCTCGCCGCCCGGCGACATCGGCTACATGCCGCAGGGCACCAGCGGCGAGCCTTTGTGCTGCCAAAAGCTCGATGCCCTTGAACGTTGGATCACCGCCGGTGCACCAAACAACTGAACCATGTGCCTACGCGCCCGGTTCCCGACGAGATAAGTTATCGTCCACCCACGAGTTTTCGCCGAGGCTATGCTTGACGCCGTGAGTGGCCTGTCGCTACATATTCCCTACGTACCGCACTGGGGTACGCCCCGCGGAGGCATGAGTC
>DASWOO010000205.1:0-2223 GCA_036404335.1 Kofleriaceae bacterium | reverse complement strand
AACCACATCGCGCAATGGACCAAGGCGGTCGTCGTACAATAGCCGGGTGACCGAGCGAACCGACGATGACGAGCGCTGGCTGGACCTCGACGTCAAGCTGGCCTACCAGGAGCGCCTGATCCACCAGCTCGATGCGCTGGTCCGCGAGCTCGGCGACCGCCTCGTCAAGGCCGAGCGCGAGCTCGCCGAGATCAAGCAGGCGGTGCCGCCGCCGGTCCCGCTCGGCGCGGCGAACGACAAGCCGCCACACTACTGACCGTGATCGGGTAGCATCGCGATCCCATGGAGCGCAGCTATCTGATCGTGGCGCTGGTCGCGGGCTGCGGCAGCGTCAACGATTCGCAGCCGACCGACGCCGCCGTCGTGATCGACGCCCCGGCCACGGTGCACCTGATGGATGGCTGCATCTACAAGGCCGCGATGGACGAGGCCGCGTGGCCGGCGACCGGCAAGCCGGTGCTCGACGGCTGCGGCAGCGACGTCGGCGGCCTGTCCGGCAGCGGCGCGATGCCGATCGCCGACGCGATCCGCGGCCAGGTCGGCAACTTCTCCGACAACGCGTGCATCGACGTCGCCAACAGCGCCCAGCTCCACGGCGCCGGCGCGCTGACCATGGCCGCCTGGGTCCGGCCGATCGCGCTCGACGGCTCGACCTCCAACGGCATCATCTCCAAGCGCAACGACAAGAGCGTCCAGTCCGAGTTCGGCCTGTTCCTCTGGACCCGGTACCACGCCTGGATCGATCTCGGCGACACCGATCGCTACGAGGGCTCGATCCAGCTGGTCAACAACCAGTGGGCCCACGTCGTTGCGATCTTCGACGGCGGCGCGCCCGACGCCGATCGCGTCCGGCTCTACATCAACGGCCACCGCGATCAGCAGGTCGTCCACAGCACCGCGGGCAACCTCAAGGCCACCCTGCCGACCTACACCGCCCCGCTCCACATCGGCTGCGTCCCCGCCCCGTCGGCCACGCCCGCGACCCAGCAGACCTTCCAGGGCCAGCTCGACGACGTCACGATCTGGAACCGCGCGCTCAACGACGACGAGCTCGCCACCCTCGCCACGCCGAGGTAGCCTACGGCTTCATCGCCAGCGCCTTGGCCACGGCCGGGCGGGCCTCGATCTCGGTGAGCCAGCGGGTCAGGTGCGGGTACGGCGAGAGGTCGAAGGCGTGGAAGTCGCGGGCGGCGCGGATCCAGGTGACATTGATCATGTCCGCGATCGTGTACTCGGCGCCGGCGAGGTAGGGGACCTCGGCGAGCCGGCGGTCGAGCACCCCGAACAGGCGGTGCGACTCCTTGGTGTAGCGCTCGATCGCCATCGGGATCTTCTCGGAGGCGAACTTGGCGAAGAAGCCGTACTGGCCGAGCATCGGGCCAGTGTTGCCGATGTTGAAGAACACCCAGGTGAGCGCCTCGTAGCGGGCGCTGCCGTCTTTTGCCAGGAACTTTCCAGCCTTGTCGGCCAGATAGACGAGGATCGCGCCGGACTCGAACACCGTGAGCGGCTGGCCGCCCGGGCCGTCGGGATCGACCAGCGCCGGGATCTTGTTGTTCGGGTTGATCGCCACGAACGCGGGCTTCATCTGCTCGCCCTTGGTGATATCGACCCAGTGGGCCTGATAAGGCACGCCCAGCTCCTCGAGCGCAACGAGCAGCTTGTAGCCATTCGGGGTGGTCCAGACGTACGCGTCGACAGGCTTGGCCATATGACCAACCTAGCGCCGACCATGGCGACAGGCTCGTGGCGAGCGCGGCCAAACGATGGTAATCAGGCGCGATGTCGTCGACCGATCGGCTTCGCGAGCTCATGGACCAACGGATCGTCGTGCTCGATGGCGCGATGGGCACGATGGTGCAAGCCATGAGCCTTGGCGACGAGGACGACTGGCGCGGCAGCGCGCTGCGCGACCACCACACCGCCGTGCGCGGCTGCTATGACGTGCTCGCGCTGACCCGGCCCGACGCGATCGAGCGCGTGCACCACGAGTACTTCACCGCCGGCGCCGACATCGTCGAGACCGACTCGTTCAGCGCCACGTCGATCGCGCTCGCCGACTTCGGCCTCGAGCACCACGTTCGCGAGATCAACGTCGCCGCCGCGCAGTGCGCCCGGCGCGCCGCCGACCGCGCCGAGCGCGAGGACGGCAAGCCGCGCTGGGTCGCGGGCTCGATCGGCCCGACCACCAAGACCGCGTCGCTGTCGCCCGACGTCAACGAC
>DASWOO010000204.1:0-3061 GCA_036404335.1 Kofleriaceae bacterium | reverse complement strand
GGCGTTGGCCGTGGTCTTGCCCAGGGACTTGGCGCAGGCGACCGCCGTGTCATAGGTCGCCGCATCCGTGGCGATGCCCCGGATGATCTCGACGAGGTTCATCAACGGGACCGGGTTCATGAAGTGCAGGCCGATGAAGCGCTCAGGCCGGTCGGTCGTCGACGCCAGCCGGGTGATCGAGATCGACGACGTGTTCGACGCCAGCAACGTGTCAGGACCCAGATAGGGCGCGATACTGGCGAAGATCGCCTTTTTGACGGTCTCGTTCTCCGTCGCCGCCTCGATAGCCAGATCGGACGCGCCGACGGCTTGCAGGCTCGCGCCGACGTGGGCCGATGAACCCGGGGTGCGAGTGCGTGCCATCGGACAGCGCGATGCTGCCGCCGTCGACCACGTCGAGGTTGAGCTCCTGGACCGCGCCGGGGATGAACTGCGGCAGGATCATGTCGGCGTCGGCGCCGACCGGGTTGAAGCCCGACTCGAAGAACTCGCCGTTCTCGGTGCCGAGGAACCGCGAGATCGGCAGCGGCCGCGTGGTCCACGGCATGTCGTGCATGTGCATCTGGTTGACCGCGCCGATCGGCGCTCGGTAGCGGCCGATCTTGAGCTTGAGGCCCAGCGGCGCGTCCTCGAGGATCGGCAGCCGCTTGATCACGACGTAACCCTCCTCGAGATCGGCGCCGAACCCGGCGCCGGCCTGATCCTCGAGCGAGAGGATCGCGACGGCGTCGGCGTACGGGTCGACCGCGGCGCGGAAGTCGAACTCGGCGGTGCGCAGGAACGGCCGGTCATCGATCGCGGTGCCGCTCGGGGTCAGCACGCGCTTGTCGTCCACCCGCATCGCGCCGTTGATGAACGCGGTGATCTGCGGGTTGAGCGCGTTGAGCGAGCTCGGCGGCTTGCTCGCGGCCTGCTGGGCCTTGAGGTCGGCGAGCTCGGACTTGAGGTCCTCGTTGTTGCCCTTGACGTCCTCGAGGTCGGCCTGGAGCGCCTTGATCTTGGCGTCGAGGGCGGCGAGCGGGTCGGGCGGTGTGGTGGGCTTGTCCGCCGGCTGCGCGAGCGCAGGGGTGGCAGACAACAAGAAGCTGATCGCTAGCAATCGAGCGCGCACGGAGTTTGCTCCTGAAAAGATCCTCGTCGAGGGTGCGCGGCAAGCTCGCACCCACCTAGACCGGCGGTGCCGGTCGGCCATTCAAT
This sequence comes from Kofleriaceae bacterium, assembly GCA_036404335.1. Classification (GTDB taxonomy): domain Bacteria; phylum Myxococcota_A; class Polyangia; order Haliangiales; family Haliangiaceae; genus JABFXX01. The sequence continues at coordinate 1,864 of DASWOO010000204.1, read as the reverse complement.
CGTCGCCGCGGCGACGGATCTCAGGCGGCGCGCGGCGGCGAGGTCTTGGGCGCGGTCAGGAGCAGCGCGCCGCCGGCGTGGACCGGGCGCGCGGGCAGGGCATCGGGGAGCTCGGAGATCGCGAGGGCGGCGGGCGCGACGCGCGGGGGGCGCAGGTCGATCGAGGAGGCGCGCGCGGTCGAGGCCAGCGCGCAGTGGTCGTGTAGCGCGCTCGCCGGCGCGGCGTCGCGCGCGGCGAGCTGCGTGACGGGCGCGACGCTGGTGGCGGACCGGGCGATCGCGGGGCGCTCGACCAGCTCGCCGTGCTCCGCGCACCGCACGTGCTGGATCTGGGCCTCGTGCACCACGCCGGCGAGGCTCGAGGCCACGAACACCAGCGCGGTCAGCGCCGCCCGCGCGCGGCTCGACCCGGCCGCACGGGCCAGCCAACGCCAGACGCTGAGCACGACGCTTCGCAAGCCCTGGGGGGATAGCACAGTTTGCAGGCCCGCTACCGCATGCGGCAGGTGGCGGCTGCGAATTTGTTGGACGCGCGGCGCGATCGCGAGGCTGGTCTCCCGCGCGGCGATCGAGATCGCGGTCGGCGGTTTGGAACGCGGTGCTACGGTCGACTCGTAGGCGGATGGTCGAAGCGGAACAGATCAGAGAAACGCTCGAGGAGCTCGAGGCGCCGAGCGCCCCGATGTTCGAAGCGCTGTTCGCCGACGCGCCGCTCGCGTCGCTGATCGGCGACCTCGACGGCCGCTGCGTCGCGGCCAACCGCAGCTATCGCGCGCTGTTCGGGCCGCCGCCGGCCGAGGCCAGCTGGTGGCGCGGCCTGGTCGCCGATGACGTGCCGGCGGTGATCGCGCGGGTGCGCGGCGGCGAAGCGGTGACGTTGCCGACCGGCTGGTACGCCAGCAGCGCCGCGGGGCGGCGGATCGCGGTCGAGCTGACGCTGAGCCCGCTGCGCGATCCGCGCGGCGCGGTGCGCTACATCGTCCTCTACTATCGCGACGTGACCGCGGCCCACGAGCTGGCCGAGCGCGAGCGGACCACGGCCGAGCGCGCGCTGGCCGAGCATCACGTCCGGCTGCACGAGGCCAACCGGCTCAAGTCCGAGTTCCTGGCCGCGATGTCGCACGAGCTGCGGACGCCGCTCAACGCGATCGTCGGGTTCTCCGAGCTGGTGTTCTACGGCCGGGTCGCGCCCGACTCGGCCGAGCACCACGAGTTCATCGGCGACATCCTGGGCGCGAGCCGCCACCTGATGCAGCTGATCAACGACGTGCTCGACCTCGCGACCGTCGAGGCGGGCAAGCTCGAGCTCCGGCCCGAGCCGGTCGTGATCGCCAAGGTGATCCACGAGGTCGGCAGCGAGCTGCGCAGCCAGTCGCTCGGCAAGCGGATCCGCGTCGAGATCGAGGCCGACCGCGCGCTCGAGATCGCGACCCTCGACCCGGCCCGGTTCCGCCAGGTGGTCTACAACTACCTGTCCAACGCGCTGAAGTTCACGCCCGAGGGCGGCCGCGTCGTCGTGCGGACACGCCCCGAGTCCGCGGAGCTGTTCCGGCTCGAGGTCGAGGACTCCGGGATCGGCATCGCGCCCGAGCACCTCGCGTGGCTGTTCCGCGCGCTCGGACCGCACGCGGCCGCGGCGAGCCCGCTGCAGGGCACGGGCCTGGGCCTGGCGCTGACCCGCCGGATCGTCGAGGCCCAGGGCGGCACCGTCGGCGTGGTCAGCTATGTCGGCCGCGGCAGCATCTTCCACGCGGTCCTGCCTCGCTAGGGGCCGCGTCAGGCCGCCAGCGCCGCGGCCGTGGCGCGGAACCCGTCGCGCAGCGCCTCGACGAACAGCCGGACCTTGGCCGGCGTGAACGGCGAC